>NZ_PNCW01000036.1:0-119623 GCF_005886985.1 Pseudoalteromonas sp. S3178
AAAACGGCGCTAAATTTAGCGCCGTTTTTTTGTGCGGTTAAAACTTAATATTACCGCGTAGGGCTTTAGTTTGCCCGTGTTTGGTTTTTTTATCCATGCGTTTGCGCTGCGAGTTGCGGCTTGGCTTAGTTGCTCGGCGGGCTTTATTTACTTTTGTAGCACTAAGAATTAGATCTTTTAAGCGGCTTAGTGCGTCTTCGCGGTTTAGTTCTTGTGTGCGGTGGCTTTGCGCTTTTATTATTAAAACGCCTTCTTTAGTAATGCGCGAGTCGTTTAGCTTTAGTAGTCGCTCTTTGTAAAAGTCGGGTAACTTTGAGCGGTTTATATCAAAGCGTAAATGAATAGCACTGGCTACTTTGTTAACGTTTTGGCCACCGGCACCTTGCGAACGAATAGCGGTTAGCTCTAGTTCCCATTCATCTATAGTGACAGTATTTGAAATAGTTAACATTACGTTCAGCTCTTATCGACAAAAATGCATTATAACATTTGTAACTATATTTGTGCTGAATCAGCTTAAGTTATAGGACTTTAAAGTATTTATACTACTTTATAGCCTAAATACACCTAATACTTTAGTTATGTATTGGCAAGCGCTTACATTTAGTTTTAAATAGCGTTAATTAAACAACAGGAAATGCCCAATGAAAAAAATACTTTTATCACTTAGCTTGTTAGCAATGAGTTTTTCAAGCCTTGCAGAAGACATTAGCGAAGGCCAATTACAAAGCTATATGAAAGCTCTTCCAGCGGTTTCTAGCTGGGCAAGCAGCCAAGAGTCGTTAAAAAACCTAGATTTAGCAAGCATGCTGGGCGGCTCAGCCGAGCAAAGTGTTGATGAGCAAAGCTCGATGGCTAACACTGCACTTAGCATGATCAAAGAGCAAGACCTATACAAAAGCTTTGCAAGCGTGACAAACCGTTATGGGTTTTCTCCTGAAGAGTTAGTATCTGTAGGTTCTGAAGTATCTATGGCTTACATCGAAAACTTAAAGTCGGGCCTTTCTGCTGAAAACCAAGAAACAGCAACTAAAGTAATGGGCGGCCTACAAAGCCTTAAAAGCGCAAAAAGTAGTGATGCTAGCTCGTTAATGGGCTCTTTTGGTAAAGCGTCAAGCGCTGCTGAAGAGTCTACTGATTCGCTAGTAAGCGAAAGTAACTTAGAGCTTGTGAGCGAATACATGCCACAACTTCAAAAGCTTTTTGCACTACTATAATTAAGTAAATTTTTACTAAAAAGGTGGCATTTGCCACCTTTTTTAATGCCTAAATTTAAAAACCTTACGACATTTTACGAATTGTACTGAGTGGTGCTATGCGTAAAATCCAGTGTAAAAACGCCCACGGCCAGGTTGGCACAAAGCTGTTGGCTTTTTCTTTATTTATTGCTTTTACCAGTGCTTTGCAGCCGGTTTCGGTATCAACAATAAATGGGACGGTTTTTACTTTTTCGTTTATTTCGCTTCTTATAAAACCTGGGTGTACACAGCTTACTTTTATAGGTGTGTGCATTACATCTATGCGTATGCCTTCGCTTAATGAGGTAATAGCCGCTTTTGTAGCAGCGTAAACGGTCATGGCGCGCCTAAAACCACGCACTGCACTAATAGACGAAATAGTCACTAAGTGGCCATGGTTTTGCGCTCTAAAAATTTCCATCGCGGCCTCAGCCTGGGCAAGGGCGGCTACAAAGTTGGTTTGTGCGGTTTTTTTATTAGCATTAAAATAACCCGTACCAACAGAGGCACCTTTGCCCATACCTGCATTTATAATTACTCTATCAAGACCGTTAAGCTCTTCTTTAAAGGCGTTAAATACGCTAAACACTTGGTCGTGATCGTTAACATCAAGCACTTTTATGCTAATGGTTATATTTGGGTTTACCTGCTCAAGCTCGCTTTTTAATTGCTCTAGCAGCTCAAAGCGCCGAGCACATAAAGCAAGGTTACAGCCTTGTTTTGCAAACTCTTTTGCCATGCCTTTGCCTAAGCCTGAACTTGCACCTGTTATTAGTATATTTTTGCGCATAATTAAATCCTTAGGTGTATGTAATTAATTTTTGTTGTGGGTGGCACTCTAAAAAGTGATGCTCGTTTAAACTGCTAATGCCTAATTTACGGCTTGCCCCTTTGCCGCGCGCCACTACTTTGGTTACACCTGCGTTTACTAAGCTCCAATTAATATCAATAAAGTGCTCGAGTTTTAGGCCCATTAAATGGCTGGTAATAATGCTAATAGGCCCACCAGAGGTGTAAATAAGTACTTTTTTACCATGGTTTTCATTGGCTATTTGCTCAAGTGCGCCCAGTACACGCGCAGTAAATGCATTAAAGCTTTCGTTGTACCGTGTGCTGCTTGGGTTGAGCACCCACTGCTCAATGGCACTAATAAATACCGTTTTAAAATATTCCATTGGGTCGGCTTGCTTACTAAGTGCAGCACGTACTTGGCTTGGGGTGGCAAGCTCTGGGTTATAAACCGCTAAAATATGTTCGTGATCGTACTCGTTTAAACGCGGATCGTTTATTACCACTGGCGCATTATTAATACTTGCTAAACTTAGCTCTGCGGTTTGATTATGGCGTAGCATACTCCCTGCAAATACCACATCGGGCGATAGCTGCTTTTGTGCTAAATACTCACCAAGTAATGTGGCTTGTTGCTGCCCTTTTTGTGAGAGCATATCGTAGTTATCAGCCGAAAAACTGGCCTGCCCGTGGCGCACAAAATATAAAATACACATTAGGCTTTTCCTTGATTTTTAATGGCTTTATTACAGCGCCATAAAAGGTAATGTACAAACACCCAAAAGTTTTTAAAGGCCGGGTTTTTAGTTTGCCCATGGTGATAACGGTAATAAATTTGCTGCACTATGCCTGCAAGCCTAAATAGCCCGTACACTTCGTAAAAGGTAAAATCGTCTACCGTTATATCCATTTTTTTACAGTAGTAGGCCACTACTTCTTTGCGCGTTAGCATGCCCTCTAAATGAGTAGGTTGGCGGCGCGTGGCTTGAGCTAAAAAGTCATCGCCGGGTTCTACCCAGTAAGCGAGTGTATTGCCTAAATCCATAAGAGGGTCGCCAAGGGTGGCAAGCTCCCAGTCTAAAATACCCAGTACTTTGGTGTAGTCGGTTGCATCAAGCACAACGTTATCAAACCTAAAGTCGTTATGCGTTATACAAATGCGCTCGTGGCTTGGCATGTTGTTTTCAAGCCATTTAATGACCTTTTTACCGCTTGGTACATTCCATGTTTTAGCTTTAGTAAAGCGCTCGCTCCAGCCGATAATTTGGCGCTGCGTGTACCCTTCGCCTTTACCTAAATGGCTTAAATTGGCCTGTTTGTAATCTACTTTGTGCAGCTCTACTAGGCAGTCGAGTACGTTTTCACACAGCTGTTTGGTGCGCTCGGGCGTGGGTGTTAATCCGCGCGGTAAGTTTTTACGCGGAATAATACCCGTGAGTTTTTCCATAACGTAAAAGTCGGTGCCAAGTATGCTTTCATCATCGCAAAACGCCTGCATAGTAGGTACGTAACTGTAAACCGGTTTTAGCGCCTGCTGTAATTTAAACTCTCGGCCCATATCGTGTGCTCCTTTAGCTTTGGTGCCTTTTGGGGCACGGCGCAAAATAAGCGATTGCTCTGGATACTCGAGGCAGTAGGTCCAGTTTGATGCGCCTCCTGCGTATTGTGTAACGTTTGGCTCGCCAGTTAACTGTGTAATGTGTTGTTTAAGCCAGGCATCTACTTTTTGGGTGTCGAGCTCTTCGCCTTCGCGAACGTTTTTGGCTTGATCTAATAATTGTGTGTTCATTGTTTGCCTTTATTATTTTGATTTTAAACGTTGCATAGAGCGTGTTTTTTTCAGCATGTTTTTAATGTACCACTCAACGGGAAGTAGTTTTTTCATTAAAAAGGTCTGTTTACCTAATTTATGGGTCAAAATTAAAAATGGGCGTTTAAGTGACTGCTTATAAATAATATCTGCAACTTGCTCGGCGTTAATGGGGGAGCGTTCAAATGCGCGGTTTAGCATTGTTTGCATAGCCGGCTCGCTGGTGCGCATGGATTCATCAAGGTTGGTTTTAAAAAAGCTTGGGCACACTACGCTTACATCTATATTGTCGTAGGCAAGCTCGAGTTTTAGGGTTTCGCTAAAGCCAATTACGGCCGCTTTTACTGCGTTATAACTGCTCATAAACGGAATGGGTGTAAGCCCCGCTTGCGACGCTATATTAATAAAGTAGCCACTGCCTTGTTGCTTAAATAGCGGGTAAAACGTTTGGCACACCCGCACCATAGACAGCAAATTAATATCCATAATCCACTGCCATTGCTCAAGCGACTCTCCCTCAAGTGAGCCGCCCGTAGCAACGCCTGCATTATTTATAACAATATCTACGCCTTGCCACTTAATTTTTATAATATCGCAAAGCCCTTCTACATCAGCTTGTTTGGTTATATCGCAGGCGTAAAAAAAGGCATCTGCTTTTAATGCTTGTAGCTCGCTAATGGTGATGGCTGCACGCTCGGCGTTTATATCGGCAATACAAATTTGTAAGTTTGCGCCCAAATTACTCGCGTAACTAAGCGCTAATGCTTTGCCAAGCCCTGTGGCTCCACCTGTTATTATTAGTTTTGTTTTCATGATGTTGCCTTAGCGGTATTTGTTAAGTTCGAGGCGCGAAACCATGCCCATGTGTACTTCGTCTGGGCCATCAGCAAGGCGTAAAATACGGCCCATTGCATTAAACGATGCAATAGGAAAGTCGCTCGACACCCCTGCGCCGCCAAATACTTGTATGGCCATATCAGACACCATTTGCAGCATATTTGGCACTACAACTTTTATGCTCGATATTTCGGTCATGGCGTGTTTAACGCCTTGAGTATCTATTTTCCATGCGGCGTGCAGTGTTAATAAACGGGCTTGATCTATTGCCATACGCGCCTGTGCAACGCGTTCTAAATTGCCTCCTAATTTAAGTAACGGTTTACCAAAGGCGCTGCGCGAAAGCCCGCGTTTAACCATTAGCTCTAAACAACGTTCTGCTGCGCCAATAGCACGCATACAATGATGAATTCGCCCAGGCCCTAAACGCCCTTGTGCAATAGCAAAGCCTTTGCCTAATCCTAAAATAAGGTTTTGTTTTGGTACGCGCACGTTATTAAATTCCATTTCGCCATGGCCGTAGGGGGCATCAAAATCGCCACAGGCACTTAGCATGCGTTTAATATTTACGCCGGATGTGTTTAATGGCACTAACACCATTGAATGCTGGCTGTGTTTATCGTTTTCGGGGTTAGAAAGCCCCATAAAAATGGCTACCTTCGCATTGGGGTGGCCAAGGCCTGTGGTCCACCATTTTTTTCCATTTAAAATGAGATCGTCGCCATCAACATCTATAGTTGCTTGCATGTTTGTGGCATCTGATGAGGCTACATCGGGCTCGGTCATGGCAAATACAGAGCGAATTTCGCCATTTAATAAAGGCGTTAGCCACTGCTGTTTTTGCTCGTCGTTTGCAAAGTGATACAGCACTTCCATATTGCCGGTGTCGGGGGCGTTGCAGTTAAATATTTCTGAGGCAAATAAACATTTACCCATTTGCTCAGCAATAGGTGCGTACTCTAAGCAGGTTAAGCCTTGTGCTAGCGCTGCATCAGGTAAAAATAAGTTCCACAGGCCAGCGGCTTTTGCTTTCGCTTTTAATGGCTCAATGTGCTCACTTAGCTGCCAAGTGGTCCAATCGTTTGAACTATTTTTTGCGTGATTATGCGCAACTACCACTTGCTCAATAGGCAATACGTGTTCATCCATAAAGGCGGTAACACGCTTTAGGTAGTCTTGGCTTTTTTGGCTTGGCTCAAAGTTCATTAGGGTTGCCTGTTTATTTTTTAGTTAACCCAGCATAAAACATTCGCCCCAATGAATTAAATGAAATATATTACCAATTAAGTGTGAATTGCATTCATAGTGTGAGCGGGTAATAATGATTGAAGCTAAAAATATTCAGCAGTTAGACTTAAATTTACTTAAAATTTTTGAATGCCTCTACCGAGAAAAAAACATGAGCGAAACCGCAAAGGTGCTGTACATAACGCCCTCAGCAGTAAGCCATGCTATAAAACGTCTGCGAAGTGTATTAAACGATCCGTTATTTGAGCGCCAAGGGCAACTCATGCTGCCCACTCCGGCGTGTCAGCGCATGGCACCAGCGCTAATTGATTTGCTCGAAAAGTTACGCCAAGTACTGCAAGCCTGTGGCGATTTTGATTTAGCCACCACCGCACAAACATTTAAAATTGCCCTGCACGATGCCATTGAGCCCATAGTGCTGCCAAAATTGCAGTTAATAATTGCAAAACACGCCCCTAACGCAAGCCTTGCAAGTGTTAAGCTAAACCGCGACGATATGCACAAGCAATTGGCTAATCATCAAATTGATATGGCCATAGATGTGGCGCGGCCAATAAAAGCGCCTATTAACCATGCCGTACTCTCAAGCGATCACTTTTGTGTATTACTGAAAAAAAATCACCCGCTTAAAAATAAGTTAAATATAGAAAATTACTTAAGCGCTAAACATGTAGCGGTTTCAAACAGAGCCACCGGCACCGTAATTGAAGATATAGCTTTATTGCAACTGAGCTTTAACCGCGAGGTAGCCATGCGCTGCCAAACGTATTTTGCGGCAAAAGAGATAATAAAAAACTCACCATTTTTGCTCACCCTACCCTCAATGGTTGCAAGCCAATTGCTAGACGACACGCTAATAGCACGGCCCGTGCCCACCACTATGCCTGCTATTTATCAGCATTTATATTGGCACCAAAATACCGATAAAGACGATGCCCTAATGTGGCTGCGCAGCCAAGTAGAAAATATATTTAAGCGTTAGCCGAAGGGTTTATTTGTAGTTCAGTAATCAGAAGCTGCGCTTCTCGCGCGAGCAAGCTCTACGCCTACGTGGCAAACTTAACGCTATAGTTTAATTTAGCCTGTAGACGCGCTGCTTGCAGGCGTTTAAAAACGCAGTTTTTATGATGGGTGATTGAGTAATTAGAAGCTGCGCTTCTCGCGCGAGCAAGCTTTGCGCCTACGTGGCAAACTTAACGCTGTGGTTTAATTTGGCCTGTAGACGCGCTGCTTGCAGGCGTTTAAAAACGCAGTTTTTATGGTGGGTGATTGAGTAATTAGAAGCTGCGCTTCTCGCGCGAGCTAGCTCTACGCCTACGTGGCAAACTTAATGCTCTGGTTTAATTTAGCCTGTAGACGCGCTGCTTGCAGGAATTTAAAAACGCAGTTTTTATGATGGGTGATTGAGTAATTAGAAGCTGCGCTTCTCGCGCGAGCAAGCTCTGCGCCTACGTGGCAAACTTAATGCTGTGGTTTAATTTAGCCTGTAGACGCGCTGCTTGCAGGCGTTTAAAAACGCAGTTTTTACGATGGGTGATTGAGTAATTAGAAGCTGCGCTTCGCGCGCGAGCAAGCTCTGCGCCTACGTGGCAAACTTAACGCTATGGTTTAATTTAGCCTGTAGACCCGCTGCTTGCAGGCGTTTAAAAACGCAGGTTTTATGGTGGGTGATTGAGTAATTAGAAGCTGCACTTACCTCAATAATTTATAACCGATATTAAATGTATAAAAAAAGGGGGAGTAATTAATACTCCCCCTCTCATTTTTAACAACAGTGTAGATTATTTAAGATCGAATCTATCTGCGTTCATTACTTTTACCCAAGCATTTACAAAGTCATGTACAAAACGCTCTTTATTATCGTCTTGCGCATAAAACTCACTTAGGGCACGTAAAATAGAGTTTGAACCAAACACTAAATCTACGCGCGTGGCAGTCCATTTAATGGTGCCTGTTTTGCGTTCAACAATATTATAAATACCTGGCTCTAATGGCTTCCAGTTATTGGCCATGTCGGTTAGGTTTACAAAAAAGTCGGTAGATAGCGTGCCTACATTATCGGTAAATACACCATGTTTAGTGCCTGCGTAGTTTGTGCCTAGTACACGCATGCCTCCCATAAGTGCAGTCATTTCTGGTGCTGTTAAGCCCATTAATTGGCTGCGCTCTAACAATAGCTCTTCTGAGGATACGCTAAAGTCATTTTTAAGGTAGTTTCTAAATCCATCATGAACAGGCTCAAGCGGATCAAACGATTCTGCATCAGTCATTTCGTCTGTTGCGTCCCCTCGCCCTGGTGCAAATGGTACTGTTACATTAACACCGGCTTGTTTTGCAGCTTGCTCTACAGCCGCTGTGCCACCTAATACGATTAAATCAGCCATGCTTACTGGCTTAGATAAACCCGCTTGTACTTTTTCAAGGGCACTAAGTACACTTGCTAAACGCGCAGGTTCGTTACCTTGCCAATCTTTTTGTGGTGCTAAACGAATACGTGCGCCATTTGCGCCACCGCGGCGATCAGAACCACGATACGTACGTGCACTATCCCACGCGGTATTTATTAAATCACTCGCGCTTACACCGCAATCAAGTAGCTGTGCTTTTAAGCTAGTGATTTCATCGTCTGATAATGTGTAATCAACTGCTGGAATAGGATCTTGCCAAATTAGGTCTTCGCTTGGTACGTCTTTACCTAAGTAACATGCTTTAGGTCCTAAATCACGGTGAGTAAGCTTAAACCATGCACGTGCAAACACATCAGAGAAGTATTCAAAGTCGTTGTTAAAACGCTCAATAATTTTACGGTACGTTGGGTCCACTTTCATGGCCATATCGGCATCGGTCATCATTGGGTTTAAACGAATTGATGGATCTTCTACGTCTACTGGTTTGTCTTCTTCTTTAATATTTACAGGCTCCCACTGATGGGCGCCAGCTGGGCTTATTGTTAATTCCCATTCGTAATTTAATAGTAAGTAACAGTAACCGTTATCCCATGTTGTTGGGTGTGTGGTCCATGCACCTTCAAGGCCTGAAGTTACAGTATGACGACCAAAGCCGCCTTCTTTGGTGCTGTTCCAACCTAAACCTTGCTCGTGTACGTCTGCTGCTTCTGGCTCTGGGCCTAAGTGCTCCGCTTTACCATTACCGTGAGTTTTACCTACTGTATGGCCGCCCACTGTTAGCGCTGCGGTCTCTTCGTCATCCATCGCCATGCGAGCAAATGTTTCACGTACGTGATCTGCCGTTTTTTGTGGATCGGGTATACCATTAACACCTTCAGGGTTAACGTAAATTAAGCCCATTTGTACTGCGGCTAATGGGTTTTCCATGGTGTCTGGTTTTTCTACATTGTCGTAGCGTTCATCACTTGGTGCTAACCATTCTTTTTCTGCACCCCAGTAAATATCTTTTTCTGGATGCCAAATGTCTTCACGGCCGCCCGCAAAACCATAAATTTTAAGACCCATTGATTCGTATGCCATATTACCAGCAAGAATAAATAAATCAGCCCATGAAAGTTTGTTACCGTATTTTTTCTTAAGTGGCCATAAAAGTCTGCGTGCTTTATCTAAGCTTGCGTTATCTGGCCATGAATTTAAAGGCGAGAAACGTTGGTTACCAGTACTTGCGCCACCACGACCATCAGATAAACGGTACGTACCCGCTGAGTGCCATGCCATACGAATCATTAAACCACCGTAATGGCCCCAATCGGCAGGCCACCAATCTTGGCTGTCGGTCATAAAGGTTTTTAAGTCAGCTTTTACTTCGTCTAAATCTAGAGATTTAAATTCTTCTGCGTAGTTAAAATTAATGCCGTATGGATTTGATTTAGTATCGTGTTGATGAAGAATGTCTAAGTTGAGTGTGTTTGGCCACCAATCGGTGTTTACTTTAGAAACAACTGAATTACTACCGTGCATAACAGGGCATTTACCCGCTGTTGGCTTGCTCATTGTGAAATCCTTATTTATTTAAATTACTTATTTAAAATCGATATTTAACGGTTAGTGCGCTTTTTATAATCTGTATTAGTAATATAGGCATCCCCCCCGTTATTAGCTACCTATAAACATTTAATTAAATCGATTGATACTATTGATAATTCAGATGTTCGTACGAATTTATCTCGGTTTGCGTAAAGCCATTTAGGAATAAACTTAAAATAGTGCACTATTTTACAAAGTGCTAAATTTTCTAAAGGCAGTTTATTTGTGAATAGGGTAACAATCAGCGCTTAAAACGTAGTTTGCGGCGCATGTAAAACTTGTAAATTAATTTTAAACACTCACTGATCTAATTTATAACGGCTGGCGTAATGGTAATTGAAGGGTTTGAAAGTGGCCTTGGTTTATCAAAGCGCACATGGGAATACCCCCCTTCACCATGAAATTGTAGTTATAACGACAAAGGTGTATTACTAAGCCCAATGCACCTTTCTTTATTTTTAACTAATTGAATTAAATTAAGTAATTGTTCAGATAAATTCAGTTAGTATGAAGTTGTTCTCCTGTGAACCCTTACGACATATTGTTGTTTTAAGCAGTTTTTGCCAGCTCTCCTTGAGCTGGCTTTTTTTTTGCCCGTTTTAATTGGGTAACATTGTGTGCGCGTGTTAAAGTATTTGTAAGATTTAATTAATTTAACTAGGCGTACCAATGCGTTATTACCTCTATTTTGTTTGTGTGTGTTTTACACTCTTTACTTCCTCGGCTTATACTGCAGAGCAAAGGCCTCAGGCACCTACAGCACAAGAAGAACAACAAGCCCTTGATCAGCTTAAAGAGTCTATGTACAAACCACTAATGGAGCGTTACATTCTTGACGAATTAAAAGCTGTTCGACAAGATCAGCAAAAGCTTCGAGAAGATGTAACTAAACAAGTAACGCATGCCCAATTAGATACCGCCGACCGCGCTTTAACCTACACCACCGACACCATTAATAATGTATTTTTTATAATTACCGCTACCGCTTCTATTTTAGTATTAGTAGGCTGGAACTCTTTGCGCGATGTTAAAAATAAAGTAGAAGATATAGTAAATACGCGTGTAAGTGTTATTACAGACGAGTACGAAGATCGCTTAAAAATTCTTGAAGAAAAACTACGCGTTCGCTCAGAAGAGATACTCAGTAACCAAGAGCGTATATCGGTAACTAACGAAGTTCATTCATTATGGATGCGTGCCAATTTAGAAAGCGACTTTGCGAACAAAATTGAAATTTTTGACGAAATACTTAATCGCAAACCTGAAGATGTTGAAGCCATTGCTTATAAAGCCGATGCCCTGCTTGAAATAAACGAAACAGCGCAGGCTATTGAGCTTTGTAACCAAGCTATTGATATAGATAGTGACTATGGTTATGCATATTGGCAACGAGCCTGTGCTTATGCACTTACGCACAAACATGCCGATGCGTTAGCCGATATTAAAATGGCTTTAGAGTATTCACCTAATTTACGTAACGAACTATTACATGAAAGCGCATTTGCAAGCCTACATGACAACGATAGCTTTAATACAATAGTGGCTGGTGAAGTTGTTTAAGTATTAGACTTTAGCCTGTCTGAGCAGGCCAAAATGTAATAAAAAAGGGCTTAGGCCCTTTTTTGTTTTTAAAGCAAAGCGTTTTATTTTTACCAATTCGCTTAATTAAGTGATTTATTTTGAAGATTGAAAAACGAGTTGGCAGCTAGGCAAAAAGTTCGCTATTTAGTTGCTCTCAGCAATTGATCCTTCATTGCTCCTGCATTGCTCTACCTTTGCATCCATGCAGTCGTAAATGAGAATTTTTTAACGCAGATAGCGATACGTTTAGCCCCGCAAAATAATTAAGTATTATTGCGGATTGGTATTATCTTTGTAGGCAAACTATTTTAACAGTCAAAATAGTATTGGTTTAATTGGCAAATTAACTTTAAATAAAATGATATTTCTGGGTAAGGATTTTATGGGGGTTATAGCTGCAAGTTAAAGCTCAATAAAACAAACTGTAATAGCTTTAAGCGATTTAAGATTATCGCTTAAAGTATAAATCGATGGCTTTAGTAAGGAGTTCGTCGAGCTGCCCTTCAAATTCTTCTATATCTATATCAAAGTGCTTAAAATATGCACGTGCCTGCATAAGCGATAGATTGCGGCTATTTACGCTGTATTGACGCTCATCAATTGTTTTATCGTAGCGTGGTAAAAATACAAACTGAGCATAAAATGGCGACTTAATATGTTTGTTAGCATAACGACAAAAATCTTCAATATGCTCAGCACCCTGAGGCCCTAAACAACCCGGTTCAATGCGATACATTAAGCGAATTTTTTTATCGTCATTTATTTGCATACTTACCCTTTATCTAAAAAATAGTACACGTACTATTTTTCCATCTTTTATTTGGTAGCTCGAAATAAGCTCTGAGCGTTTATCAACCACGTTTTCGTCGGTTGAGCAGGTTTCTGATAGCTCATGATCTATTACAATATCGCCATGCACAATGCGTTTAATTGGCGATGAGTGTATACACTTTAGCTTTTTAAACATTAGCCCGTAGCGTGCTATTAGTTTTTCTTTTCCTTTAAATAGTAGCTCATTAGGGAAAATATAAAACTCTACATCTTCGTCATATACACGCAAAAATTCTTCAATATTTCGTGCGTTATACGCTTTTACTAATTGTTCAACTACGGCTAAGGATTCGCGAGACTGCTTAGCTTTAGTTTGCTGTTTAACAGTAAGTGCTTCTTTAGCTTGAGTTACGGCTTTTTCAGCTTCTGCTACGGCTACCGCTTTTTCTACTTTATTTTTAGGTTTTTCGGCTGGTTTACTTTGCTCGTTACCTAAAACTTTTGAATCATCTGGTTTAGTGTTATCAATAACTGGCTTTTTAATCTCTGGCGCTTTGTACTCAAGCGTATTTACTTTATCGTCAGTTGTTGCTTGTGTAGTGGCTTTTTCCTCTTCGGTGCTTTGCTTTTGTGCACTCACCAGTGCTTTCTCACTCGACTGGGCTTCTTTTTGCTCAGGCTCGGTTTGATCTGCTGCATAAGTAATAAGCGCTACGGTAGTAATTAAAGAGGCCAAAATAATAGATAACGGTTTCATAACTTTCCTAAAATGAACACTAAACACGTGTAATACCAATTGCATTAAATAAGTGATCTATTATAGCGTCAAGAAAATAGCACAATTTTTAACGCAGTTAGTGAGTTATTTGATGCGATAGAATGCTCATATTTTTGATAAAATTGGTATAAGGTTGCAACATAGCAAATTTTAACGTTATCGGGTAGTTAATACCACTAATGTAGCTTACCAATACTGCTCTACGGTGATGTTACCGGGGTTTTTGCGGCGATTACGGGTAAAGTTTTTATCAAGTAGTAAACTTGTGGTGTCTTTTACCATTTGCGGATTACCACAAATCATAAACTGTGCGTTGTTTGGAGTAGGCTCTAAGTTAGCGTGCTCAAACAAACTATTGTTTTCAATTGCACTAGTAATACGGCCACTTAAGCCTTGTAAAGGCTCTTCTCGGCTTACTACCGGAATATAATTAAGCTGCTCTGGGTGCACTCTTAAAAGTTCGTTAATAAGAGCCTGGTAGCTTAAATCGTTATTAAAACGTACGCCATGGACTATATTAATGCTTTTGTATTTTTGCCATACATCAGGTTGCTGCAATATTGATAAAAATGGCCCTATTGCAGTGCCCGTACCAAGCATCCAAAGCTGATCGCTTTGCGGGATTTCGTCAAGCGTAAAAAAGCCTGTAGCACGCTGCTCTATAAGTACAGTTTCGCCGGGTTGTAATTTAGCTAAGTAAGGTGAAAGTAATCCATCTATAACGTTAATTAAATAAAATTCTAAATCAGGGTTTTCGGGGGCATTTACATATGAGTAAGCACGAGCAATTCGCTTATCGCCATCCATTATTGAAAGCTTAGTAAACTGCCCTGCCTTAAATGGCTCTACGTCTGCATTAAGCGTTAAGCTAAAAAGTGTTTCACTCCACCATGTAACGTTTTTTACTGTTGCTTCTACCCAATTAGACATACGCCCCCCGCAGAATATTTAAATAACCGACTTCAATATAAACATTAGCATTAAGTCACAAAGACTTACAGCACAATATAGAACGATGATGAGGCATTATTTGATAGCGAGTAAATTAAAATAGTGCTTAAAAGTTGTGCCCATAAAAAGCTTTATTGGTATTAGCAAAGTTTTTAAGGCATAAAAAAAGCCGCATAAAATGCGGCTTTGGAGGTTTAGTCTCACTTCACTTTGGGCGTGTCTCCAAAACTTAGTGAATACGTTACCAAGGAACTGTTATATTTAACCTGAACTCTGGATAATAAATCTCTTAACCAAAGTTCAAATTATTTAGCTAATTAGATAGACTCTAATGCAATTTTAACCATTTCATTAAACGTGCTTTGACGTTCATCGGCTGGTGTTGCTTCGCCAGTAATCACGTGGTCACTTACGGTAAATAGTGCCATTGCGTTTGCGCCGTATTCAGCCGCAACGCCGTATAAACCGGCTGTTTCCATATCTACAGCAAGTACACCTAACTTATCTAAATCTTTATAAAAGGTGTCGTCTGCTTGATAGAAAGTGTCGGTTGTAAATACGTTACCTACTTTTGCTTTAATACCTAACTCTTTCGCAGCATTTACGCCGTTTAAAAGTAGATCAAAGTTTGCAATAGCAGAAAAATCGTAACCACGTACACGTGCACGATTTACATTTGAATCTGTACTTGCACCTTGTGCAAAGATTACGTCGCGGATTTTAATGTCGGTACCAATACCGCCACATGTACCAATACGTATAATGTTTTTAACGCCAAAGCTTACAATTAGTTCGCGTGCATAAATAGACATTGATGGAATGCCCATGCCAGAACCCATAATGCTTACTGGTTTACCTTTATAAGTGCCAGTAAAACCGTACATGTTACGAACACCTGTAACTTGTACTGCATCATCTAAAAAGTTTTCAGCAATATATTGCGCACGTAGCGGATCGCCAGGCATTAATACTGTTTCGGCGAAGTCACCAACGTTTGCACTGATATGCGGAGTACTCATTAATTGTTTTCCTTTTTATTTGGTGTAGTTAGCTTATCTAAAAAGCTGTCACCGTATTCAAGCTCAGAAAGGTTAAACCACTGTGCTAGGGTTTGGCCTATATCTGCAAAGCTGTTGCGTTCACCTAATGGTGTGTTATTCATACCTGGCTTGTAAGCTATTACAGGTACGTACTCACGAGTGTGCTCTGAACCCGGAAAGGTTGGGTCACATCCGTGATCGGCAGTGATCATTAGTACATCATCTGCATTTAACTGTTTAAGTATAGTTGGTAAATAGTCATCAAATTCTTTTAATGCTTTTGCGTAACCTACTGGATTACGGCGATGACCAAATTTTTCGTCAAAATCTACAAGGTTAGTAAAAATTAAGCTGCGATCTGGCGCGCTTGAAATAACTTCACTGGTTTTTTCAAGCAAGTTCATAAGCCCTGGTGCTTTATGCTTTTGGGTTATGCCCTGATGCGCGTAAATATCTGAAATTTTACCAATACTAATTACTTCGCCACCGTCTTTTGCTAATACATCTAACAAGGTAGGTGCTGGCGGAAGTACTGAATAGTCACGACGATTACCTGTGCGGGCAAAGTCTTGACTATTTGAACCCAAAAATGGCCGCGCAATCACTCGTCCTATATTCATTTCATCAAGTAGCGCCCGTGCGATTTCGCAAACTTGATAAAGCTTCTCTAGGCCGAATGACTCTTCATGCGCGGCTATTTGAAACACGCTATCAGCTGAGGTGTAACAGATTGGTTTACCTGTTTTTACGTGCTCTTCACCTAGCTGCTCTAATATGGTGGTTCCTGATGCATGGCAATTGCCTAAAATGCCAGGTATACCTGTACGAGCAATAAACTCGTCTATAAATTCTTGTGGGAAGCTCGGCTGTGTTTTAGGAAAGTAACCCCAATCAAATAACACTGGTACACCCGCCATTTCCCAATGACCCGATGGTGTATCTTTACCGCTCGAAAGTTCTTTAGCATAACCCCAAGCACCTTGTGGTGTTTGACGATCTGATACTAAACACGTTTCCCCACCGGCAGCTTCACATGCATCTACTAAACCTAATTTAGATAAATTAGGTAGCGATAGTGCACTGCCCGTTTCGTCATAATATGCTTTAAGTAAGTGAGCGAATGTATTGGCACCAAGATCACCAAATTTGTCTGCATCTGGTGCTGCACCGATTCCTAGGCTATCTGCCATTAAGATAATTGCTCTTGTCATTTTGACCTCACTTTGCTTCTAGGTGGTTACTTTATCTGCTGATCGAATTTTTCGTACAGGACAAAAGTCCTGTTTCATAAAACCTAAACATTATAAATTTGCGTTCTTAAGCGAAGCAAAAGAGATTAATCGTGTCTTTTTTGCTATTGTGATCTACCAACAATATATCCTTCTGTGTGGGTGAGAACTTTAGTGACACGAACTACTATTATAGCCATTGCTGGCGCGTCAGCGTCGGGCAAATCTCTATTTAGCCAAACTATATACAACGAACTGGTTAACGAGCTTGAACCTGGTGCTATCGCCATTATCGAAGAAGATGCTTATTACAAGGATCAGTCGCATTTGCCTATGGCTCATCGTACTCAAACTAACTACGATCATCCTGATGCATTTGAACATGAACTAATGCTTGAGCATTTAACACAACTTCGTAGTGGAAACTCTGTAGAAGTACCAACTTATGATTATGCACAACATACCCGTAGCGATAAAACGCGACGTGTACCTGCTGCAAAAATCTTAATAGTAGAAGGTATTTTATTACTGAGCGATAAAGCGCTTAATAAAGAATTTGATATTAAGGTGTTTATAGACACACCTTTAGATATTTGCTTAATGCGCCGTATGCAACGCGATATGGAACAAAGAGGCAGAACATTACAATCTGTTGTTGAGCAATATCAAGCAACTGTTAGACCGATGTTTTATCAATTTATTGAGCCTTCTAAGCATAACGCTGATTTAGTTGTGACTCGAGGCGGTATGAACCGTGTTGCGATTGATATTATTAAAAGTAAAATCAAATATTTACTACAAGAATAATAACGGGAAACATGGGTATGACAACATTTATGAGCTTAGTGGGCATGGTTGTGCTGCTAAGTATTGCTTTTGCGGCTTCAACAAACCGTAAAGCAATTAGTTTAAGAACCGTTGGTATAGCGTTTGCTATGCAAGTCGTTATTGGCGGTTTTGTTCTGTTTTTTGAAGCAGGAAAAAATGTATTAACTAGCATGTCGGCAGCCGTTTCATCGGTTATTGGCTATGCAAACGACGGTATTGGGTTTTTATTTGGTCCGCTAGCGTCACAAGATACGCTTGGTTTTATATTCGCTATTCAAGTATTGCCGGTTATTGTGTTTTTCTCAGCGCTTGTAGCTGTTTTATATCACCTTGGCATTATGGATTGGATAATTAGAATTTTAGGCGGTGGTTTACAAAAATTATTGAAAACCTCGCGTACAGAATCGCTCTCAGCAACGGCCAATATTTTTGTAGGCCAAACTGAAGCACCGCTAATAGTTAAGCCATTTATAGCAACAATGACTAAGTCTGAATTGTTTGCAGTAATGGTGGGTGGCTTAGCCACTGTAGCAGGCTCAGTAATGGCCGGTTATGTAATTATTGGTGTAGACCTTAAGTATCTTATTGCGGCAAGCTTTATGGCCGCACCAGGTGGTTTTTTAATGGCAAAAATGATTGTGCCAGAAACAGAAACTCCTAAAGATAACTTAGCAGATTTAGATTTAAATGATGACGATAAACCAGTTAATGTAATTGATGCAGCTGCATCAGGCGCCGCTAATGGCATGCATTTAGCACTTAACGTTGGTGCAATGCTACTTGCATTCGTAGCGTTAATTGCTTTATTAAACGGTTTATTAGGCGGTGTTGGCGGATGGTTTGATTACCCAACATTGACGCTACAAGAAATATTAGGTTATTTATTTGCTCCTGTTGCATGGTTACTCGGTGTACCGTGGGATGAAGCAATTATAGCCGGCAGCTTTATTGGTCAAAAGATAGTAGTAAACGAGTTTGTTGCTTACTTAGACTTTATAAATTATCGCGATACGTTAAGCGCTCATACGCAAGCAATTGTTACTTTTGCATTGTGTGGATTTGCTAACTTATCATCGATAGCCATTTTACTAGGTGGGTTAGGCGGTATGGCGCCTAGCAGGCGGAAGGATATCGCACGCTTAGGGCTCAGAGCAGTGTTAGCAGGATCTATGGCTAACCTTATGAGCGCAGCAATTGCTGGGTTTTTCCTCTCGCTAGCTTAGAAACTTATTGAGATGAACTCAGGTGTTGCAAAACAAGAAGATAGTCCTTTAAGGGGTTAAAGCACTATCTGACTTGAACGATACTTCACCAAGGGCCGCAAGGCCCTTTTATCGTTTTAAGGCTTTAATAAAGTTATAAGTCGTTTAAGTAAACTCTACTCTCCCACTCAAATCACTGTAAACTTTTCAGCATCACTTTACATTTTTCTGCTCTAATAGCGATAATATAAAACCTGCCTAGAACACTCGAAATTGTTGTTTACTCTCGTTTATTTTTGCTCTCAAAGCCTATTTTTAGTTATTTATTTTTGGTGTTTTTAGCATTTTAAGCCACACTTATTTCACAAATATAAACTTTATAATGACTCGTAATTGTGAAATACACTCTTTATTTTTTATGCTTAGTATGTTCTTTTTTTGCTAATGCCAAAGACAGCTATTTAGTAGTAACTGAACTTGCACCACCAAACCAAGTACTAGTGGATGGGCAAGTAATGGGGCCCTCAACAGAGCTTATTAGAGATATATTTAAAAATGCTAAGCTTTCCCCTGACATACGCATGTATCCGTGGGCAAGAGCTTACAAGGTGGCTCGTGAGCTTAAAAACACTTTTATTTACAGCCTTGCACGCACCCCCGAACGAGAAGATCAATTTTACTGGATTGCCCCTATTGGGCATTTTCAGCTTGGATTTATTTCACTTACAGAACGCGATGACATAAGTATTAAAAGCACACAGCAAGCCAAAAAATATAAAATAGCGATGCAAAGAAATGACTTTTCTACACAAACACTTCTTAAGCTAGGCTTTGATGTGGTTCTGACGACTGACATTCAAAAATCTTACAGCCTGTTATTGGCAAAAAAAGTCGATTTAATTATCGATGATCCTTTATATATGAGGCAGATGAGCGACTATTTAAAACTAGACCCAGAGTATTTAAACTTTGTATATAAAGTAGATGAGCTCAATGTTGATGCGTATTTAGCGGCAAATAAAAAAACAGATATAAACTTAGTTAATGCCCTTCAAAAGTCTTTTTTAGAAATAAAACAGGGTAAAGGATTAGCTGAAAATCACTAAATTTAGAGCTTATAGCGGCTTTTATAGGCCGCAAAATTATCTTTTATTTTGAGTTTTACATATTCTTTGTTAAATCGTTCTACAATGTATTTGGGTACAGATTTATTAAAAGCAATGTAGTTACCTGCTATTTCAGGTATCGGTAGTTCTTGCAATTTAACTATATCGTCTTCGCTATACCCAAATGGAGATAGCTGGTAGCCAATGGTGTACTCTGAGCCTAAAATTAAATCTATTTTACTATTTAAAAACAAGTGCATATATTGCTTTTCATCACCTATAGACAAAAGGTTTTTACCTGATTCAAACCCTACTTTTTTAACTATCGATTCGTAAATATCCCCTCGTACGATAGCAAGTGAAAACTGCTTAGCCTCATTTAAGCTATTCATTTTTAACTGAGTATTCTTTTTAAGCTTATAAAAAAATGTTTGACTAGATGCCAAGGGCCCAACCCAGTTAAATATAGGAGCTCTTTCAGCCGTTTTGGCAATAGAGATAATACCTGAATGGTTTTCTTTTTGGACTAGGCTGTAAGCTCGTTTCCAAGGGAGTATTTTAAATTCACAGATAATGTCTGACGCAATGCATACATCTTTTACAATATCGAGATTTATGCCAACAAGCTGACCCGCTTTGTTTTCAAAATTGTATGGTGAAAAGTGCTCAGTGTAGATCGTGAGCTTGAAACCTTCAGCCTGTACATAATGGCTGATAAATATAAAAACGAGTGTAAGGAAGGACTTAATGATAACGATACCTACTGATGAACTTACATTAATAATAGGTGCAGCTTAAGTTGAGTCAAATTTTAGACACAAAAAAAGCGCCTTAAGCGCTTTTTTTCATTTTACTTAAAAAGTAAAATTATACAGCTGTGATGTTATCAGCTTGAGGACCTTTTTGACCTTGTGAAAGAGTGAACTCTACACGTTGGCCTTCAGCTAAAGTTTTGAAACCTTCGCTTTTGATTGCTGAGAAATGTGCGAAAACGTCTGGGCCATTTTCTTGCTCGATGAAACCAAAACCTTTAGACTCGTTGAACCACTTAACTGTACCTGATACGATGTTAGACATTGTAATATCCTGATATAAAATAAAAAATATGCTCATGTGAGCGGGTGTAGCAAAAAATGAGATGGTACTTAAAAACTTCAGGACGGTACTACAAGTATTACTTATACAACAACGAAATGGAGATTTATAAATTACATGCTTTCTTTCTAGCTGCGGCCCACTATATAGAGTTCGAATATTTTGTCAAGCATTTAAAGCTAATTAAATAACTACAAGTAGCTAATAATATTAATCTCAATTACTAATATATAAAAACAAGTAAGTATCTGTAATTACATTAAAAGTGGTAACAGCTACAGTAAATCAGCCACCACACTTTGATTACGACCGTGCTCTTTTGCATGATAAAGCGCTTTATCGGCACACTTATATACTTGGTCAATATCGTTACTATGATCTGGCCAAATTGCTATACCTATCGAAATAGTAATGTAGCCAATAGTATCTATTTTTGATGATTCAACAGTGGTACGTAATCGCTCTGCAATTTTAAAAGCGCTTTGGCTGTCTTCGTTAGGCAGTACAAGCACAAATTCTTCGCCGCCAATACGTGCAACAATATCGTCTTTCCTTGATAATTTTTTAATGATGTTTGTTAAATACACAAGTGCTTCATCACCTTTATCATGGCCAAAGGTATCGTTAACTCGTTTGAAAAAATCGATATCAATTTCTAAAATAGCAAAGGGTGTTTGTTTAAATATAAGCTGATTTAGCAAGCCATTTAGGCTTCTTCTGTTGTGTGTTTCTGTAAGAGGATCTGTTTGCGCATCGTGGCGAAGCTGCCCTATTTGCATTTGCAGTATATTAACCCCTTTTAACATTGCTAGTTTCAATCTATGGCTTTCAAAATACCAGGATTTAACTGCTTTTAATTTTTCTAAACTTTGCGGATCGTCAAGGGTATCTGCATTGTCGGCTAAACGTTTTAGTGGCCTTGCAATGAAATGCGCAAATAAACCAATAAATATAAACGTAATCAACGCCATAGGAATTGTTCGTTTAACCACTTCAATCGTTAATAAATCCAGTGAAGAAAGTGTCGTTTTTAAAGGTCTTTGCGCTACGATTCCCCAGCCAGACAACGCAACAGGTGCATAACCGGCTAGCATAGCTTTATTTTGGCTATTAATTACTTGCGACGTACCTTTTTTACCACTTAGCACAGAATTTATAACTGTATTATTCGTCACTAAAGAGCCAATTCTATTTGCTTCTGGGTGGTAAAGAATTCGCTTATTTGAACTCACAACATAAAGGTATGAACCACCTTCATAATAGTGTTGCTCTAGTAAGGCATTCAAAATGTTTTTTTCTTTTAGGTAAAGAGAGCCACCTATGTAGCCTAAATAATTTCCTTTTAAATCAAATAGTGGATGCGATATAAATACAATTAAATTACCAGCTGCCGACATATAAGGCTTGCTAATTAAAGGTCGCTTTTCCTTCAAGGCCTCAATTGTCCCCTGGAGAGTTAATTGGCTGACCAATAATTTTTGTAAGTTGCGGCGAAGTAACGGCAATTATTCCATTGATATTAACGACAACAGAATTAAAACTATTTGTTTGAAGATTTAACCGGGTTACTTCGCTGTTTAGTAGCTGTAGATCATCAGTTTGATGTTCAATAACGTTAGCCGAATAAGCGAGTTGCTGAAGAGCTGACTCTAAAAAATTATCGGTTGCTGAAGCTAGTTTTTGTGCATAGGCAAGGTTACTTCTAAGCGTTAATTTGGTCAGCTGCTCTTTTTGAACCTGATAAGTAGAGTAAAAACTCCCCACTAGTGTGCTCATTGCAGCAGAAAATGCGAGCAATAATATAAGAAACCTTAAATTTAAAGCAGGTAATAATTTTTTAATCAAAACGCTTCCACAACTCGTTATTAATAACACTTTAAAGTGTAAAAAAGCCGTCAATTATAACTCTTAGCTGAATATTAAGCCATTAATTATACTATCTATACTTTACTATAAATCGTGATCAATACGCGCTTTGCAGTTGCGCCTAAAAGTAGATAAGCTGCGTGTACTTATCTAATTTTATTTAGCTCTGGAGAATATTTTGCTAAATAAGTATGTTGTATCGTCTCTTGTTTTTTTATCTGGGTGCTTAATGCCATTACAATCTTCTTTTGCTAAATCAGCACTTTCTCTTGAACAGCAACTTGGCCAAAAGTTAATACTCGACTTTCGCTACTACTGTGAGCAAGGATCAAGCAAGCAATGCCGTACCCCAATGACCAGTTTGCCAAGCGAACTTGCTAACGTAGTAACAAAACACAATATTGGTGGTGTTATTTTATTTTCTGAAAATACACAATCAATCGAGCAAACAATTACGCTTAATACGCAGCTACAAACTGCTGCAAGCAAATCAAGCAGTAAGTTGCCGCTATTTATATCAATAGATCAGGAAGGCGGACGCGTAGCGCGTTTACCACGGGATGTAGCCACTTCCTTTACAGGTAA
This sequence comes from Pseudoalteromonas sp. S3178, assembly GCF_005886985.1. Taxonomy (NCBI): domain Bacteria; kingdom Pseudomonadati; phylum Pseudomonadota; class Gammaproteobacteria; order Alteromonadales; family Pseudoalteromonadaceae; genus Pseudoalteromonas; species Pseudoalteromonas sp. S3178. The sequence goes on from NZ_PNCW01000036.1 coordinate 22,950, forward strand.
TATGTCGATTGGCGCAACCTATAAAAAGCACGGTATTGAATACGCAACTCAAACGGCAACAGTGATAGCAAAAGAGCTTGCATCATTAGGGGTTAATGTTAATTACGCGCCTACTGTTGATGTAAATATGAATCCTGACAACCCTGTAATAAACGTTCGCTCCTTTGGTGAAAACCCTACACTGGTTGGCAAATTAGGTGCAGCTCAAGTTGCTGGTTTTGAAAGTAATGGTGTGATCACCTCTTTAAAGCACTTTCCTGGGCATGGTGATACAAGTGTCGATAGCCATACAGGGCTACCTCAAGTAAACCATTCAAAAGAGGTTATTTACGAGCAAGATCTAGCGCCGTTTAAACATATTATCGCCAAGCAAAACCCTGGCATGATAATGACAGCACATATTCAATACCCGCAACTCGATAGCAGCACTTTTGTAAGCGTTGATGGTAAAACCATGATTAAACCCGCCACTATGTCACGAACTATCATTACAGATATTTTGCGAGACGAACTTAACTATCAAGGAGTCGTGGTTACAGATGCGCTTGATATGGCGGGTATTAGCCACTTTTTTACGCCAACTCAAGCGGTTATAAATACCTTTGCGGCAGGTGTTGATATAGCACTTATGCCTATAGAAATAAGAACATCCGATGATCTAAACAAACTAGATGAGCTAATTAAAGAGCTGGTAGCCGCTGTAAAATCAAAACAACTCGATGAGCACGAAATAGCACAATCTGCGAAGCGTATTACCACTTTAAAAAGTAAATTTAAGCTAAGCACTAATTTTGATCCTATTACCGCATTAATAGATGCAAAGCAGATTATTGGCAGCAAAGCTCACCGTACAATAGAAGCAGAGCTTGCCGTAGAGGCAATTACGCAAGTTAAAAATAATAACAGTACTCTACCGCTTAACCTCAAAGCTGGAAGTAATATTCATATTATTATGCCCGACACACGCAAATGTATGGCAATGCAGCAAGCAATTGAAACTATCAGCGAGCAAGTATTTACCTATACTTGTAGTAGCTTACAAGGGTTCGACCCTGCACTCGCAAAAGCACAAATAGAAGCTGCTGATGTAGTTATTGCCGCAAATGCTACACCTAATCAAAGTGCAGTAGAAATTGGCGGAATGGACGATTTAAAAGATGACCCTAATTTTGCTCTTAGTACTGCACAGCAACCTCAAGCGCTTGAATCATTATTAAAAATGGCTAAGAAAAGTAATAAAAGCACCGTGTTTATTAGTTTAAGAGCGCCTTACGATATTGCTACGTATGGTGAATATGCTCAGGCAGTACTTGCGTCATACGCTTATAATATTGATATAGATGAGAACGAGAGGGTTTCTGGCCCCGCTTTTACAGCGTTAGCAAAAGTATTACTTGATGAAGAAAAAGCAAATGGCGTTTTACCTGTCACAATTAAACCGCAAAAGGCGCACTAACATGAAACTAAATTGCGATTTAGGCGAAAGTTTTGGCTCATGGAACATGGGCTTAGATGACGATGTAATGCCGCATATTAATATGGCTAACATTGCCTGCGGCTTTCATGCAGGTGACGCTGATGTAATAGCTAAAACTCTTAAACTTGCTAAGCAGCATAAGGTACAAATTGGTGCTCACCCTAGCTACCCTGATTTACAGGGTTTTGGGAGGCGCTCAATGAACCTTAGCGAAGTAGAACTTACTAATTGCCTGCATTATCAAATAGCGGCTCTTGAAGGGATGGCAAAAGTGCAAGGTTTAACGCTTAGCTACGTTAAACCTCATGGCGCACTTTATAACGACATGATGGCTGATGAGCAAATATTACAAACGGTTATAAATGCTATTGCCAACTACCCTAGCAAATTAAAATTAATGATTTTAGCTACTAAAAATGCTGATAAACATACTAAAATAGCTAAAAGTTTAGGCGTTGAGTTAATACTAGAGGCCTTTGCTGATAGGCAATACACCGATGACGGACATTTAGTATCACGAACGCTTGAAGGCAGCGTTCACAATAAAACAGCATTACTAGAGCAAGTAACTCAGCTTTTATCTGATGGTAGCGTAACAACTCGCTCGGATAAAAAACTAACGCTCAACGCACATAGCTTATGTGTACATGGCGACAACGCTGACGGCATTGCACTTATTAAAGATATTAAAGCACTGTGCGAATCAGCTGACTAAGTCTTTACATTACCTTTAATTGAAGCTGTAAACCCCCTTTACAGCTTAACTCATAGAGTTTTATAAGAGCTTCATCGCATCCCCCCTTTTAATCCCTGAAAAGCTATCATATAAATACATTTAGAATGATAAAAATCACAACAGGGATCACAAATGAAAAAGTTTTTAGCGCTTAGTTTTGGTAGTAGCCTCGTTTTAGGATGCAGTAATTTAGCCTACGCTGAAATAAACACACTGCAATTACAAGACGTATTCAATTTAGAATACGCCAATCAAATAGATATAACCGAAGACGGTAAAACGGTTTATTTTGTTCGTAACCGTATGGATATAAAAACCGACCGTAAAGTAGGTAATATTTGGTCTGTTGATTATAAAACTAAGCAAATGCAGCCATTAACTTCTGGCGTGCATATGGATTACTCGCCAGTGCTTTCTCCAGATGGTCAGCGCCTTGCATTTATATCTACCCGCGATGGCAGTAGCCAAATTTATATGAAGTGGCTAAAAACCGGTGCAGTAGCAAAAATTAGTAACTTAACAAGCTCCCCTCGTGCTATTTCATGGAGCCCAGATTCAAGCCAGCTTATTTTTAGCATGTTTGCTCCAAGCAACTCTTCGTCGCCAGTAAGCTTACCGGGAAAGCCAAAAGGTGCAACGTGGGCAGAACCTGCTAAGTTTATTGACGATGTTTACTACCGAGCAGATGGTGGCGGTTATACGCAAAAAGGATTTAGCCAGCTTTTTGCCATAGATGCCAACGGTGGGAATGCACAGCAACTCACAAATGATGAATTTGATAACGCTGGCAATGTTAGTTTTAGTAAAGATGGGAAATCACTTTATTTTTCAGCAAACAGACACGAGCAAAACTTACTTAAACCAACCAATAGCGAAGTGTATAAACTTAATTTAAATACCTTAGCTATTGAGCCAATAACTGATAGAAATGGCCCTGACGAGCAACCTAAAATCTCTCCCGACGGTCGTTATTTAGCGTACACAGGTTACGATGACAAGCGCACTAATTACGAAAATACCCAGCTTTATATTCGTGATTTAAAAACGGGTGATACAAAAAGTTTAACCCCTAATTTTGATAGAAGCGTTGGGCAAATTAAATGGAGTGCTAACTCAAAAGGCGTTTACTTTAGCTATGCCGATGAAGGCCAAACCGCCCTTGCCTATCAACCTCGAAGCGGTAAACGTAAAGTAATCACCGAGCAAATTGGCAGCGTTGCTTTTGGTCGTCCTTATTCTGGTGGTGATTTTGATGTAAGCGAAGATGGCGAAATAGCCTTTACCCTTGCCGATACTCAGCGCCCTTCAGACATAGCAACCATTAAACGCGGTAAAGCGCAGCGTTTAACTACCCTTAATAATGATGCTCTAGCAGACAAAGCTTTGGCTAAAGTTGAAGAAATATGGGTTAAATCAAGCCACGATGAGCTGCCTATTCAGGGCTGGATTGCGTACCCGCCTGAGTTCGATAGCAGTAAAAAATACCCATTAATACTAGAAATACACGGCGGGCCTGTTGCTAATTATGGCCCTCATTTTAGTGCTGAAGTACAGTTATTTGCCGCAAAAGGTAATGTAGTTTTATATATGAACCCTCGTGGGAGTGATTCATACGGTAAAGAATTTGCTCAAACCATACACCATAATTACCCAAGCAACGACTTTGACGATTTAATGACCGGTGTTGATGCAGTAATAGCAAAAGGCTTTATTGATGAGTCTAAGTTATTTGTAACAGGTGGCTCCGGCGGTGGTGTGCTAACAGCATGGATTGTAGGCCATACTGACCGCTTTGCAGCTGCGGTGGTTGCTAAACCCGTTATTAATTGGATCAGCTTTGTACTAACTGCTGACTTCTATCCGTTTTTTGCCGATTACTGGTTTCCGGGTAAGCCATGGGATCACATTGAGCATTACATGAAACGCTCACCTATTAGCTATGTAGGTAATGTTAAAACTCCTACTATGTTGCTCACTGGCGAATCTGACTACCGTACACCAATATCAGAAACTGAGCAGTTTTATCAGGCGTTAAAACTACAAGGTGTTGATACTGCAATGGTACGCATACCTAATGCATCTCACGGTATTACAACCCGCCCATCTAACTTAATGACCAAAGTTGCTTACATTCAATGGTGGTTTGATAAGCACACTAAATAAACTCAAGATGATAAATTTATAACTTACATAAAAGCCACTTCAAGTAAGTGGCTTTTATATTTACTGCTGTAGTATTCAGACTGTAAACCCCCTTTACAGTTTTGTGGCAGGCAAGTATCGGACTTAGCCAGAACTTCAGTTAGTAAAATTTCGGTTTATACTACTTTAGCTAGTTTGAGTTAGTAAAAAATCGGTTTGAGCCACTGTTTATAACCTCTCAGTTAGTAAAATTTTGTTTTATAGTTATAAGAAGTTAGTAAAAAATCGGTTTATAAAACGCATTTAATCTTTCCATAAATCTAAAATCAGTAACTTATCGGCTTTTTAATGCCCAACAAAGGCCCTTTACGGTAAAAATTAGCGTAAAAAATGTGTTTTATAGCGTGTTAGTTAAACTCTGATCTGTAAATTTACTCAGGTAGTTAAATCGTGATCCAAAATAATTTGGTTAGTTAAAGTATGATCTGTAGCTATACGTCAATGACCTAACTTTATTTAAAATAATAAAAAAGGGCCTACCGGCCCTTGAGTAACACTATCTAGTTAGGAATTTAAAATTGGTTCATGGTGTTATCTTCACCACCTGCTTTAAGTGCGTTATCACCCGAGAAGTACTCTTTATGCGTATCGCCAATGTTAGAACCAGCAAGATCCTGATGCTTAACTGACGCCTGCTCACGGCGAATTTCTTGGCGCTGTACATCACGTACATAAGCAAGCATACCCATGTCACCAAAGTAACCTTCAGATAAAATATCAGTGCTTAGTGCAGCAGTATGATACGTAGGTAATGTGATTAAGTGATGGAAAATACCGGCTTCACGTGCGCCATCACGCTGGAAGTTTTGTACTAGCAAGTCTGCTGCTTGAGCAAGCTCAGTGTCATCCATTTCTGGCGCCATTAAACCTTTGTTGTCACCTAAGCTTGGGTAAGCACTTAAGTCACGACCAGCTTCTTGCCATTCTTGGTACACTTGCTCGCGGAACTTAAGCGTCCAGTTAAATGAAGGCGAGTTATTGTATACAAGCTTAGCATCAGGTACTTGCTCTTTAACGCGATTTACCAGTTCTGCAATTTGCTTAACATGTGGTTTTTCTGTTTCAATCCACAGTAAATCTGCGCCCGACTGCAAGCTGGTAATACAATCAAGTACTACGCGGTCTTTTTCGGTGCCTTCGCGGAACTGATATAGGCCATTTTCAAGGCGAGTTGGTTTACATAGCTCACCGTTAATTTTCATTGCGGTATCACCTTCATTTAAGTCATCTACCCCACTAATAGGTGTCGTTTCTAAAAAGGCATTGTATTGGCTAGCTAAATCACCCGGCGTTTGAGATACCGGTACTTTTTGTGTAAGGCTTGCACCTAACGAGTCGGTACGTGCCACAATAATACCGTTATCAATCCCTAGTTCTAAAAATGCGTAACGAACCGCATTAATTTTTGCTAAAAAGTCTTCATGCGGTACGGTCACTTTACCTGCTTGGTGGCCACATTGTTTAGCGTCAGAAACTTGGTTTTCAATCTGAATGGCACACGCGCCGGCTTCAATCATTTTTTTAGCAAGTAAGTAGGTTGCTTCTTCGTTACCAAAGCCTGCGTCAATATCGGCAATAATTGGCACTACATGGGTTTCAAAGTTATCGATTTTATTAAGCACAGCTTGTACATCACCACCATTTGCTTTTGCTTCATCTAAATCGTTAAACAAATGGTCTAGTTCACGAGCATCAGCTTGCTTTAAAAACGTATAAATTTCTTCAATTAATGCAGGTACCGACGTTTTCTCGTGCATGCTTTGATCGGGTAATGGGCCAAATGCAGAGCGAAGCGCTGCAACCATCCAACCACTTAAGTATACGTAACTGCGTTTAGTTGTTTTTTGATGACGCTTAATAGCCATCATCATCTGCTGCGCAGTAAAACCATGCCAACACCCTAAAGATTGTGTGTATTGGCTTGTGTCTTTATCGTATGCAGCCATATCTTCACGCATTACGTCGGCTGTGTATTGTGCAATTTCAATCCCAGTACGAAAGCGGTTTTGTAAACGCATGCGGCTTGCATACTCTGGGTTAATTGCTTTCCACGCATTACCTTGTGATTGGCAAAGGGTCGCTAGAGTGTCTGTTTCGTGTGTGTACGTTGTCATAATAAAATCCTTCGAACGGGTCTATAAATTATTTTAATGTTGTGAGAGTGGCTAGGAGTGTGTGCTCCGTTTGCTTAATTCAACATTAGGCTCATTTTTTAGATTTAGTAAATTTATAGTTGTTATTGCGGCTATATATTTTATGAATGAGCAAAAAGCACTCAACACTGTGTTTATGCGGTATTGTTTGTTTAACACACACTTATAAAAACAACACACGGCACCGTTTAAGGAAGGTAATTATGACTCACACTCTCACACACTCAGGGCTAAGCGTAGATACACAGCTAGCTGACTTTGTTAAAACAAAGCTACTTCCAGGTACTCATTTATCAGAGCAGCAATTTTGGAAAAGCTTTGCAAATATAGTGCAAACACTGACTCCAACAAACCGTGCACTACTTGAAAAAAGAGAGCAATTGCAGCAGCAAATAGACGACTACCACTTAAAAAATAAATCGTGGGACAGCGCTGCATATCACTCTTTTTTACAAGAAATAGGTTACTTGGTAAAAGAGCCTGAAAATTTTAGTATTGAGACTCAAAATGTTGAGCCAGAGGTGGCACTTACAGCTGGCCCACAATTAGTTGTGCCTGTTAGTAATGCACGCTTTGCGCTTAACGCAGCAAATGCTCGTTGGGGTTCATTATACGACGCTCTTTACGGCACAGACGTGCTAAGTGAAGAAGACGGCGCCGAAAAAGGCAGCACATATAACCCAGTGCGCGGCTTTAAAGTAATGGCTTATGCGCGCCAGTTTTTAGATAAAGCACTACCGCTAAGTAATGGCTCGCACATTGAAAGCACTAATTACTCAGTAGTTAATGGTAGCCTAGTTATAACGCTTCGCGACAGCTCGCAAACAAGGCTTGCTAACCCTTCACAACTTATTGGTTTTAAGGGTGAAGCGCAAAATCCAAGCGTTATTTTATTAAAAAATAATGGCCTACATTTAGAGCTACAAATAGACCATCACCACCCTATTGGCCAAGCCGATAAAGCTGGCTTAAAAGATGTCGTACTCGAAGCCGCTCTTACCACCATAATGGATTGCGAAGACTCTGTAGCCGCAGTTGATGCCGAGGATAAAGTACAAGTTTATAAAAATTGGTTAGGCCTTATGCAAGGTAATTTAACTGAGTCATTTAAAAAAGGAGATAAAACGGTAGAGCGCACCTTACAAAGCGATAAAACATACACAGCTCTTGATGGTGACACAGTTACCTTAAAAGGCCGTAGCATGATGTTTGTACGTAATGTAGGCCATTTAATGACTAATCCGGCTATTTCTGATATTTACGGTCAGCCTGTATTTGAAGGCATTATGGATGCAATGTTTACAGCCACAGCAGCCCTGCACGACTTAAACAAAAAAACAGGCATTAAAAACTCAAGCGCTCAAAGTATAAATATTGTAAAGCCAAAAATGCATGGCCCCGACGAAGTCGCCTTTACCAACACATTGTTTAGCCACGTAGAAGAGGCACTAAGTTTACCTAAAAATACACTTAAAATGGGCATTATGGATGAAGAGCGCCGCACCTCTGCAAATTTAAAAGCCTGTATACATAGAGCTAAAGAGCGTGTTGTATTTATTAACACCGGCTTTTTAGATAGAACCGGAGACGAAATTCATACCTCAATGCATGCAGGAGTTGTATTACCAAAAGCAGAGATTAAAAAGCAGCCATGGATCCAAGCATACGAAGACCGTAACGTAGATATTGGCCTTGCTTGTGGCTTAAGTCACAAAGCACAAATAGGTAAAGGCATGTGGCCAATGCCAGATAAAATGGCACTAATGATGGAGCAAAAACTTGCGCATCCGCAATCTGGTGCCAATACCGCATGGGTTCCCTCCCCTACAGCGGCGACCTTACATGCAATGCATTATCATGATGTAAATGTATTTAACGAGCAACAAAACATAGCGACACGTGCACAAGCAAGCCTTAGCGACTTACTTACGCCACCATTAATGGACGATGTTACAACGCTCTCAAAAGAAGATATTCAAAGTGAGCTTGAAAACAATGCACAAGGCATTTTAGGTTATGTTGTTCGTTGGATAGACCAAGGGATTGGCTGCTCAAAAGTGCCCGATATAAACCATATAGGTTTAATGGAAGACAGAGCTACACTGCGTATCTCAAGCCAACATATGGCTAATTGGCTACACCATGGGGTATGTACGCAGGCTCAAATAGAGTCAACAATGGCTAAAATGGCTAAAGTAGTTGATGGCCAAAACGAGCACGACAGCGCGTATAAACCTATGGCAAGTAACGAGCTATCACTTAAAAATAGCATTGCTTATCAAGCCGCTTTAGCTTTAGTTTTAGAAGGTGCAAAACAACCAAGTGGTTACACTGAGCCATTACTGCATAGCTACCGTATTAAATATAAATCGCAGCATAGCTAATACACTTTAACGTTACTAAATCGGCCTTGGAGCTGGTTTTTATAACCTAAAATTAAAATACTTGTACTTTTATGACATTTGTAAAATATATATCCAAATAATCATAATACGCATGAATATCTAACATTTATTCAAACGTAAAAAAGCGCGTTTTGCTTACACAAAACGCGCTTTTTTAGTATTTTTAGGAGTTCACTCTAATTTTTTACAATTGCATTGTGATAAATATTTTGTACATCGTCACAATCTTCAAGCATATTTATAAACTTATCAAAGTTAGCAATCACTTCTTCGTCTTCAATTTCAATATTAACTTGAGGAATAAACGTAATTTCGTCTACTTCAAAGTTAATGCCTTCAAATGCATCTTCAAGGGCAGTTTTAGCTTTAAAGTATTCTGTTGGCGGAGCAAATACCGATACTTTACCATTCTCGCACTCAACATCGCTCACATCTACATCAGCCATCATGAGTGCTTCAAGTACGACTTCGTCGTCATCACCTGCAAAGCCAAGTACTGCATAATGATCAAACATATGTGCAACACACCCAGGAGTACCTATTTTTGAGTCTGTTTTAGTAAACGGTAAACGCACATCTTTTATTGTGCGGTTTGGGTTATCTGTTAAGCAATCAACAATAACCATGCAATTTCCAGGGCCATACCCTTCGTAGCGAGCAACAGAGTAATCTTCCCCTGCCCCACCGGCTGCTTTTTCAATTGCTTTTTCAATAACGTGTGCTGGAACTTGGTCTTTTTTAGCTTTTTCGATTAAGCGACGTAGCGTTTGATTAACTTCAGGATCAGGTTCGCCATTTTTTGCTGCAACGTAAATCTCTTTACCGTACTTTGAGTTTATTTTTGTTTTTGCGTTGGCTGTTTTGATCATAGAACTTTGACGAACTACAAATGCTCTGCCCATTTTGTGCCTCTAATGAATACGTTACCTTTTGCCGTATTTTATCAATTTCAGTCGTATTGGGCTAGTTATCAAATTTAAATAACGCGGATCTATTTGTTGAATAAATAAAACTGCACGCTATTTAACATAACTCTATTTTTTTAGAGTAGCTGTCTACTAAAGTCACTAATTCTATAAAATCATGTAAAACATAATCTGCTTGGTCGGCATATGCTGGAGTGGTATCGGGAGCGTATAAACACGCGCGCATATTCGCATTATGTGCAGCTTGAATATCGTAAAGAAAATCCCCTACGTACAATAAATTGCTAGGGCTTATATTCCAAAGTGTAGAAATTGCATTTAACGCACTCGGATCGGGTTTTGCTGGCGCATCACTTCGGGTTAATACTGTTTCAATAGGGAGTGGGTTATTTTGTAGCTTAATCGCAGCTGCTTTATCAAAATTGCGAGTAACAATAGCCATAGGAATTTTTTTTGCTTTTAAAGCATTAACGGCATCAGCCACGCCCGGTAAAATACTGGCATGTTGAGCGTCTATTAACTCGTGTTGATGAACAATATTCATTGCCTCCTCACGCATATAAGGAGATGGCAACTGAGCAATGTAATCAAGTAAATCTTGTTCACAAGGGCAGCCAATCTGGGCTTTTATTAACGAAAAATCTAATTCAGAAGAAACCAACGTTCCATCTAAATCAAAAATAACACCATAAATAGCCTCTACCTGAGTAGTCATATCATTCCCTGAATTTAGTTAGTACTAAATGAAATTTAAACATAAAATTCTCTACTGCTTATGCCTTTATATAAAAGGATAAATGAAACCATATTTAAATTATTTATTTGCACCGCTATCAATCTATTGATAACACAGTAAATATAATTGGTAATTGTAGCATGTGCAAGAAAAGGTAAATATACAAATTAAGCTACCCATATTTACGTAAATTTACATATAGCAGATCAAAAATGAACACAGTTTAAACGTATGAAGAAAACGCGCACATTAACTGCAGTGCGCGTCGGTTGGGGAAGTATTAAATATTAGTTTTGCTCAAAGCGGGCTTCAAGCCAGGTATCGTCTTGGCTAAAGTTAAGGGTTTTAATTTTTCCTTTACCTTCAACGTTTACCATATTTACTTGAGATGGCCATAAATCACGCAGTGCGCCATTACTCATTTTTATACCCTTAATCCCTTTAGGAATGGCTGCCTCTTGGTATACCCAAAAAAACTTACCATCTACTTGTGCTCCAACAGAGTTAAGCTTTAAAGTTTCACCGCTGAGCGTTTTTAAAGCCACATGCGATTCAACATATTTAGCAAAACGCTGCTGATCAACTTTATTGCTAATAATATCAACCTTGCCTTCAAATAACTTACCTACAGCATGTTCGGTGTCATGTAAGTAAAAGCGATGCATAAGCTCAATATTACTCGTACGTTTATTAAAAAGCACAGTAGTAACCGATGACTTAAGTTGATGCGCCATACTTGGCGCAGCAACTAAAAGGCAAACAATAACAAGCAAAAAGCGCATTACTGTTGCTCCTCACCGTCATCCTTTTCGTCTTTTTTCTCATCCGTTTTAAGCTCAGTTTTAATATCTTGCATGATATCGCGGCTAACCTTAGCTTTACTCTTTTTCTTTTTGAATACTTCTATACGAGAAGGAATAATACGGCGAGGGTAGTTATTGTTCTCAACATCCACATCTGCAGTTTCCCAGCGTGGGTCAACGGTTACTGATACAAGTGGTTTGTTTTTATCTGTAACAATTAGCTTTTGAACGTTTTTGTAATTACGACGCCAAATTTCAGCAGGAATATAACGCTCTTCGGTTGTGCCATCTTCATAAGTTAGCTCTAATAAAATAGGCATTACCAAACCACCTAGGTTTGAAAATTCCATTACGTAGTAGTTTTTATCTTCTTCAAGCGCGCGGTCAAGCGTTTTACGCTCCCACGGCTCTAAGCCTTTTAAAAACTTGTTGTACGAGTTACGTTCTTTATTAGTAACAGTAAAGCGGTCGTTCTCGTCGTAAAAATCTGTAACGTCAGTATTTTTCTCAACCCACGTTTTTTTACCTTCGGCACGGTTACGCTCAACAAATAAAGACGTTGGCTTATCGGCTTCAATATCGCGTAGGCGACTGTAATCAATATCTGGGTTTTTAGTATCTAAACGCAGTTGATAAACTTTATCCAGCGAAATATCTACATGGTCTGTGGTGTAAAACCAACCACGCCAAAACCAATCTAAATCAACACCAGAGGCTTCTTCCATAGTACGGAAAAAATCTGCTGGAGTAGGGCGCTTGTACTTCCAGCGCTGAGCGTACTCTTTAAATGCAAAATCAAATAAATCGCGACCTAAGATAACTTCACGTAAAATATTAAGTGCAGCCGCAGGTTTAGTATAAGCATTAGGACCTAAACGTAATACGCTGTCAGACTGAGTCATTATTGGCACTTGGTTTTCAGACTTCATGTAGCTCACTATATCGCGTGGCTCAACGCCCCAAGGAATCGTAGGATCCCATTCACGACCAGCAACGCCATCTAAAAAGCTATTTAAGCCTTCATCCATCCACGTCCATTGGCGTTCATCTGAGTTAACAATCATTGGGAAGTAAATATGACCAACTTCATGAATAACTACGCCAAGTAAAAAACGTTTTTCAGCTTGCGAATAAGTACGCGTACCATCGTCTTGTAGCTTAGTGCGCGGGCCATTAAAGGTGATCATTGGGTATTCCATACCACCCACTGGGCCATTTACCGATTGCGCTACCGGGTATGGGTAATCAAACGAGTACTTAGAGTACACTTCCATCGTGTGTACTACAGCTTCAGTTGAGTATTTTTTCCATAAGTCGCCACCTTCTTTAGGGAAGAACGACATAGCCATTACAAGCGGCTGAACGTCGCCACCTTGCTGGTAGCCTTTTGCATCCCACATAAACTTACGAGATGATGCCCAAGCAAAGTCACGTACGTTCTCTGCTTTAAAGTGCCATGTTTTAGTTTTGTCGGTGCCTTCTTTTTCGTTTTCTAGCGCTTCTTCTTCAGTAACGATAAACACAGGGCGTTTTGACGTTTCTGCTTTTTCTAAGCGATTACGTTGCGTACGTGTAAGTACTTTACTTGCGTTATCAAGTTTACCCGTTGCCGATACAATGTGATCCGCAGGAACGGTAATTTCTACGTCGTAGTCACCAAATTCAAGCGTAAACTCACCAGAGCCTAAAAATGGTTTGTTAGTCCATGCTTCGTAATCTGTGTAAGCAGCTAAACGCGGAAACCACTGAGCAAGTAAAAATATATCGTTGCCATCTTCTTCAAAGTGCTCGTAACCAGAGCGAGCGCCAACGGCATCTTCTTCTACAATGTTAAAAGCAAAGTTCATACTAAACTCAGCTTCTTTGCCTGGCTTTAATGGCTCGTTTAAATCAATGCGCATTAACGTATCAACAACCGTTACACGTAACTCTTTGCCATTGTCGTCTTTAACGCCACTAATTGTATAACCTAGTTCGTTGTCGCTCATAAACTGCTGACGACGAAGCTCACCTAAACTTAACTTAGCTGGCTTTTGTGCCGGTAAGCTATTAAGTGTGCTTTTAAACGTTTTAGTTGTTTCAGCAATAGAGTCGCTTTTAAATATATTTTGATCTAACTGTAACCACAAATATTTTAATGTATGTGGCGAGTTATTTTTATATTCAATACTTTGGCTACCCGTAATACGGCGCTTTTTTTCGTCTAGCTTTACATCAATGTCGTAATTAACACGTTGCTGCCAGTAATTTTCACCCGGCTCACCGGCTGCACTGCGGTAAACATTAGGTGTTGGAAGAGCTTCGTCTAATTGACGAAATTTATCAACGTAAGAGCCTTTTGTTTGCTCAACTGAAGACGCCATAGCTGCACTAGATATTGCCAACGGCAATACAAAAGCACTTAGCGTAAGACTTATTTTTTTCATTGTTAGTCCTAAAATAATTTTGTGAGCGTACTTTGACAAATATACCTACACGCTTCAATAAATTAGCGACCAAGTACCGTATTTTTAGGGTGATATACGCCTATTTTTAAGTATAAAAAAATACAGTTATTTTGTAACAAAATGCAACAAGATAAAAAGTGTAAAGGGGGTTTACAAAACTCAGAAGAGTCCATGCACTAAAAAAAGGTACACGCCCTTGAGTTTACTTGCTTCAGGCCTAATTCATAGTAATAGCTTAAAGTTAAATTAAGTATCGTGTTAAAGGGGCAACGTATGAAATTTTACATCGTAAAAAAAGATCATCAGCTCGAAGCAATCCCTGCTGAAAAATCATTACTTGAACGCTACGAAGCTAACCAATATTCGTATGTTAATGTAGTGTCGGCATGCGACAAGCAAGATGCACTCAAACGCCTACCTACTGAACAAAAACACAGTAAAATGTGGCTAATAATTGGCGCAAATATTGCGGTGTTTTCATTAATTTTAACTATTTATACGATAAATTAAAAATAGTGTAATTTTAGGTTGATCTTTGTTGCTGTTTGTATTTAAAATCGCCCACCTTTTTATTTGAGGCAAATAAATTCGTCACATTTATCCTCAAATATATATCGATTACTAGTAAGAAATGCGGTGGGCTTATGGATTTTTACATCCTAAAAAAACAACAAGAACTAATTGCAATCCCAGCAAGTGAGAACAACTGCAAGCAGTATCTCGATTCAGGTTATTTTTATATTGATAAAGTAGCGGCCTGTAACGAAACAAACGCACTTAAAGCATTACAAGCAAAGCAAACTAAAACGTTAAAATTACCATTATTAATGGCACTTTTAGCTTTACCGGTTATTTTTGCAGCGTGGTATAACTTAACCTAGCGCTAAAGCACGCCCAAGGCTTGCATCTTTAACTGCCTTGGGTATATTGGCGCTCTTACGGTTTTATTAAGAGCGCGACATGAAAGTCCTCCACACCTCAGATTGGCACCTTGGCCAACAATTTTACGAACACGACCGCCGTGTAGAGCATCAAGCATTTTTTACCTGGTTACTTGCCACACTTGTTGAGCAGCAAATAGATTTATTATTAGTTGCAGGCGACATTTATCATACGGCAACACCAAGCGCTAGCGCCGAAAACCAACTTTATCAGTTTATAAAAGACGCTAAAAAATGCTGCCCACATATACATGTTGTTATTATTGCGGGCAACCATGACTCTGCTAACCGTATATTGGCGGCTCAACCTTTACTTGCTCAGTTTGATACCCACGTAGTAGGTCGTTTTGATGTATCAGCGCCTAGCGATATTATTTTAGAAATAAATACTAATAATAAACACGCTGTAATTGCCGCTATGCCTTTTTTACGCTCAAGCGATATAAGTTCACTAAGCCAAACAAAAAACGGCCCTAGCTACGCACAAGGCGTTGCAAAAGCATATGAGCTTGCCTTAGATCATGCTTATAAAATTAATGAGCAAAATTCACCGTTAATAGTTATGGGCCATTTGCATGCTAAAGGCGGCGACATATCAAGTGATTCAGAGCGTAACTTAGTGATAGGCGGGGAAGAATCAATTTCGGCGAATGTATTTGGCAATAAAGCCAATTATGTCGCTCTGGGCCATTTACACAAAGCGCAACAAGTTGCTAAAAATGACGCTATTCGCTACAGCGGCACGCCTATTCCTATGTCGTTTTCAGAGCGTAATTACACTCACCAAGTTAATGTTGTCGAATTTAAATGCGATGAAAAACAGAGTATTAGCACAACTGTAAACCCCCTTTACATTCCACGCTCAGCCGACGTTATTATTTTACCAAAAGGGGAGTGTGTACCATTAGATGAACTGTGCGAACAAATTAAAACCCTCGATTCAGCGCAAAATACAGTAGCGCCATATTTACGCGTAAAGCTTAAATCAAGTGATACCGACACCACTTTCAGAGAACAAATAGAACAGGCACTAGAGGGCAAAAATGTAAAGTTTTGCGGTATCGAACGAGTACGCGAACAATCAGATAACACCGGCAGCGACACTGTATTTGAAGATTTAAGTGAAGTTGAAATGCTCAACCCGCTCAATTTATTAGAGCAAGCCTTTGCAAACGACAAAGACATGGCAGGGCAAAGCGTACCCGATGAACTAAAAGCGCTTTTAAACGAAGTAATAAGTGAGCTGACGGAGCAAGAGCAACTATGAAAATAACCGCAGTACGCATACATAACTTAGCATCTATAGTTGACGCCGAAATCGACTTTACTCAAGCCCCACTAAAAGATGCAGGCTTGTTTGCTATAACCGGCGACACCGGCGCGGGTAAAAGTACCTTTTTAGATGCCATTTGTTTAGCACTTTACACAAAAACAGCACGGCTAAAAGGCGATAAAGGCAACCTAATTGATTTTAATGGCGACAGCATAAAATTAAACGATGCGCGTAACTTATTGCGCCGAGGAAAGTGGGAAGGCTTCGCAGAAGTTGACTTTGTAGGGCAAGATAAACAGCTTTACCGCGCGCGATATTCAATCCAGCGCACCCATAAAAAAGTAACGGGTAAATTAAAAGTAGCCGAGCATACGTTAGTTACCTTGCCTGATGAAACCCTAATAGCCGACAAAAGCCAAACCATAAAAGAAATAGAAACCAAAATAGGTTTAAGCTTTGAGCAATTCTCCCGTGCGGTATTATTAGCGCAACACGAGTTTGCTGCATTTTTAAAAGCTACGGGTGATGAACGCGCGCAATTATTAGAATGCCTAACGGGCACAGACAAATTTAGCCTCATTGGTAAACGAATATTTGAGCGCAACAAAGAACTAAAAGATGAGTTTGATTTATTACAAGCAAGCCTCGCAAGCTATACCTTATTAAGTGAAGATGAATTAGCAGTAAAACACACCACGCTTAATGAGCTAAAACAGCAAATAGAAGACTCTAAAAAAGCGCTAATAAGCACAGAGCAAAGTATAAACTGGTATAAGCAAGCCAGTACACTTGAACAAGCACTTGAAGTAGCCACAAAAAATCAGCAGCATGCAAACAACAAACTTGCAGCAATTGCACAGCAAAGTGAGCAAGCAAAACAAGCACAAAGTGCGCTAGAAATAAAAGATAACCGTAAGCGACATGAGTATTTAACGGCGCAAAATAACGCCCTTAATACACAAATAACTGACTTAAAAAATATTGACCATGCAGCGCTTATAGAAAAGCAGGCCGCAACACTTAAAACAAAGCAAAGCGAATTAAAAACAGCGCAAGAGCAAAAGCAATCTGCTGAGCCAATTATTGCAAAAGCCCGCGATCTCGACAGCCAGCTTGCTATACACGCACAAAGCATTACTAGCCTTACTCAGCAACGCGACAAAGAACAACAGCAATTAAGTGATTTACACGCGCAACATAAGCAAAGCCAAACTGCGCTTGATGAAGCAACTAAGCTAAACACGCAGCATCAGCAATGGCTTGCTGAGCATACGCAGCTTAAACCATTAGCGAATGATTGGAATTACTACCAACATAGCTTTAATCAGTATCTAAGCGCTAATGAGCAACTTAATGCCGCAGCAACTCAAAACCAGCAGTTACTAGCAGAGCAAACCAAACAGGCTGAGCTTTTAACAACGCAAAATAAAAAGGTAGAGCAGCAAGAGCACCAACTAAGCCATGATCAAAAAAACCTAAACGAGCTGAACGAGCAACAACGCCAATTTAATATTGAGCAATGCGACAGCGAACTTAAAAATATTGATTACTTAAAAGAGCAGCGAATACGCTACACACAATTTACCCAAGAGCTTAAGCAAAGCACACAAGCGCAAAATAATATTGCAGTTAAGCTTAGCCAAAGTGAGCAACAGCAGCAGTCGCTTTTACAAAATCTAGCAACGTGCGAGCAAGCACTAAAACATAACGAATATGCGCTAAACCAAGCTCGCCTGCGTGCCAGCGAAAACGTAGAGCATTTGCGCGCGCAGCTTAACCCTAACGAGCCCTGCGTAGTGTGCGGTGCAACCGAGCACCCCTATGCTACTAATCAAAACCCGCAATTAAACAACTTAATAGCCGATTTTGAAGCCAGCTATACTAATGCTAAAAAGCAGCACGATAGTGCCCAAACGCAGTTACACACGCATCAAACACAGCATGCTGTACTCGTTAACGAACACACTCAGCACGGACAAACCATTCAAACGCTCAATGCTAAACGAAGCGAAATGAAAACTACCATGGAGGCTGCGCGCACACACTTAAATGCCCTTACAGCAGAAAACCTTGATGAAACCTATAAACAGCTTAATGAGCAAAAAGCGCAGTATTTTGAATCGCAAAAACAGCAAAATGCTCTACAAGCAAAAGTAAACCAGCAACAAAGCTCACTAAAAGCAGAGCAACAAATACAGCAACAATTGCATAATATAAATAGTGAATTAACCAATAAACTAAGCCAAATAAATACAAAATACACTGAGCTAACGTCGCAAATTAGTGAGTTAACTACAGCGCTTAATGCACAATTTGAACACAGCAACTTTTGGCAACAACTACAAGCAGGCTCGCTTAACCTAAGCGATTTAAACCAGCAGGTTGAGCAGTATCAGCAAACACATGCGCAACTTGAGCAAAGTCAAAAACAAATAGACACTGCTAATCAGCAATTGCAGCAACTTACGCCGCTAATTTCTAAAAGCGAAAGTGCACTTAAAACGCTAAAAGAGGATTTAGTCAGCGCTCAGCAGCTACAAAATACAACACAAAGTGAGCGCCTTGCGTTATTTAATAACGAACAAATAAGCGCAAACGACTATCAAGCAAAAATTAATGCCCAACTTGAGCAATGCCAAACACAGTTAAACGCAAGCCAGCAAGCTTACGATAGTGCAGTTAAAAAACGAGATGAGCATGCAATTGAGCTTAAAAACGCAGAGCTTCGCTTAGCCGAGCAAAGCACAGAGCTTGCAACCCTTGATGCGCGTTATAAGCAATGGTTTAGCGACTTTAAAGCCCAGTACAGTGAGGCAACGCACGAGCAGATCACAATTTTACTAACGTTAAGTAGTGAGCAAATTAAAGCCCATCTAACCCAGTTTGAGCAGCTTTCAGCTGCACTTTTAGATGCAAATGCTGCGCTTAAACAGCAACAAAGTGCGCATACAGATCATCAAAATACTAACAAGCCATCACAAAGCCACGCTGAACTTAGCGAGCAATTAGCGGCATTAAATACAAAGCAAACTGAGCAGCAAAATAGTTTACTTGCCACTAATACCGCCATTGAGCAGCATAATCAAAATGCCAAAGCACTTGAAGGTAAGCAAACGCAGCTAGCTGCCCTTAAAAAGCAAGTTGAGCAGTGGCATTTATTAAATAAAGTATTAGGCGATGCAACCGGTAAAACCATGCGTAATTTAGCGCAAACACAAACGCTAAAAATATTACTGCATTATGCAAATAGCCATTTAAAAACCCTTAACAAACGCTACGAGCTCACAGCCATTGCGCAATCGCTCGATATTGCCATTATTGACCGCGACATGGCCGACGAACAACGCTCGGTTAATACGCTCTCTGGTGGTGAATCATTTTTAGTCTCACTGGCATTGGCGTTAGGGCTTGCATCGCTTTCGTCAAACAAAGTGCAAATCAACTCTTTGTTTATTGACGAAGGGTTTGGTACGTTAGATAGCGAAACACTCAGCGTTGCTATGGACGCGCTCGATTCATTACAAGCACAAGGCCGCAAAGTTGGGGTTATATCGCATGTGAGCGAAATGAGCGAACGTGTAGCAACGCAAGTACATGTAAGTAAACAAAGTGGTGGATACTCCACTGTTGAAGTTTTATAAGCTGATTAAAGGAGTTAAAAATGCCAACATTTACAGGCGAGCAAGCAACCCATTACAACAGCCGCATAACGCGTTTAGTACCTGGTTATGAGCTATTGCACCAACTTACCAATGCACAACTTAAAGCAACCCTTAACGATAACGCGCATATTTTAGTTGTGGGCGCAGGCACAGGCAAAGAAATTCTCGCCCTTGCCGCGCTTAACCCTACTTGGCAATTTACCGCGCAAGATACCTCAAGTGATATGCTTGCAATTGCTAAACAAAAGTTTGAAGAGCACGGCATAGCAAAGCGCGTTAACGTTATTGAAGGCGAGCTTGATAAACTCTCTACCAAGGCCGACGCCGCACTATGCCAACTCGTAATGCACTTTTTAGAAGACGACGGCAGTAAAAAGCAGCTACTTAAAAACATTAAAGCTAATTTAAATAAAGGCGCGCACTTATATATTAGCGATTTAATGAAACCCGAAACCGACTTTGAGCGCGAAGCACAAATTACTGTGTGTGCCGATTTAGGCTTAAGCGATGCAGGGCAAGCCTACACAGCTCAAAACTTAGAAAGTGAATTTTACCCACTTGATAGAATGCGCTTTAGCGAGTTACTTAACGAGTGTAAATACGGCATTCCTAAGCTTTATTTTAAAGCGCTTGGTTTTAGCGGGTACGTTGTTTAAAAAGATAAAATTTACGTAATGTAATCCTATAACACCGAGTATGCATACTCGGTGTTATATTTTATACACATCCTTACAACTTCTAACAGCTACAAACAAACTCCTCACATATTTTTTATGCCCTCATGCTTACAATCTTTCTATTAAGTATTTATAGGGACTCAACATGAAAAAGTATCTTATCGCGGTATTACTACTCTCAGGCTGCGCATCACAAGGGGTAGATAGAAATAATCAAAACCAAATAGTTAAGCGCTACTACGCATCGGTAGAATCAATGCAACCCGTAACACTTTCATCAGAGGTAGGCACAGGCATAGCAGCAGGCGCTGGGTTTGGCTTTGTAGACAGCTTAGATGGTAACACTGAAGAAATGGTAGGCGGAGCCATCATTGGCGGCTTAATAGGAGGGTTATTTACGGCACTATTTGAAGGCGGTAATGACGCCTATCAATATAATTTATACGCTGCCAACGAGGGTGAATTTACTGTAATTCAAAAGCAAAAACTCGATAAAAACACACAATGTGTAGCCGTAACTGCAGGCGATAAAGTAAAACTTGAGTCTGTAGCGCAGCACTTTTGCAGCGATAAATAAAACAAAAGCCGATACTGCAATATCGGCTTTGTATCAAATTAGCTCTTAACTAATCTCACCAAGTGCCTTCATGGCTGCCTGTGCTTTATCGGTTTGTACAAAAATATGGTCGTGATAAAACGCGGCCACTACATTGGCGCTAATATTATGCTCGGTTAATTTAGCCGATACCGCAGCAGTTAACCCTACAGCCTCTAGGCTTGAATGCACATTAAGGGTAATTAAATTATATTTACCCTCGTAAGTAATACCCGCTTTGTCGGCAGTTTCAGCTTTTAAAATAAGGGTTAGCCCTTCTTCTTCAACGTAGCTGGCGAGCGGGTTTAAATTAACGTAGTCAGCAAGGTTGCCTGCTAAGGAGCAAAATATGTATTCACATTGTTTTAGTTCTGGCTGCATTGATTTTAATAATTCATTTAACTCTAAAATTCCGGCCATAGTAGTTCCTTACGATCTGTTTTTAGTGTCTTTTAACTGTGCAACTAATGCGCTTAAACGAGCTATTTTTATATTACTTAACTGCCTGTAATCAAAATACGGGCAAACAATAATGTGGTTAGTTGTATCAATTGCAAACTCATCGTCGAGCCAATTAAATTGCGCTTTAAGCTTACCTTGTTGAAGTAAGTTTTTTGCATGAGTACGCCCAGCAATAATATGCAGCTGGTTTTTATTAGTGCCGTTAATAATGGGCGCACTAAATAAAAGGGCTGTTTTACTGTTATTTTGCAGTAAAAATTTATCGCGATATGCTTGCCAACTATCGGCTTGTTTAGCAAAGCTGTAATGCTCGCTCGGTAGTGCAAATAACACTTTAGCGTATACGTTAAACACCTTGCGCCAACCATTTCCACAGTGCTGATTTATGGTATTTATTTGCTCGTTTATTACAGGCTCAACTCTTTGCAGGGTTTCAAAGTAGTGCATAGGCGGTGCCTTTGCGACATACACGGCTACATTAAAATTTTGCTCGCCTAGGCCAATAGCTTGCTCTGTCACTTACTTGGCCTTGTTTTGCGCTAAAATTCGGTCTAGGTTATTAGCAAAGTTTTGGCGGTCGGTTTGGCTAAGTGGTGGTGGCCCGCCACTCATTTCAACGCCGCTTGAGCGCATAGTATCCATAAAGTCGCGCACGTTTAATAACGAGCGAATGTTTTCTGGCGTGTAAAGCTCGCCACGCGGGTTAAGTGCTTGGCCGCCGTTATCAATAACTTCGCTGGCAAGGGGTATGTCGCCAGTAATAACTAAATCACCTTTTTCTACACGTTTTACTATTTCGTCATCGGCAACATCAAACCCGCTCGAAACCTGAACGCGGCTAATAAACTTTGAAGGCGGAATGCGCATTGCATGGTTAGCCACTAAAATGGTTGGTGTTTGCGTGCGCTCTGCTGCTCTAAAAAGAATTTCTTTTATAACCACGGGGCACGCGTCGGCATCTACCCATATTTTCATGCTTTAATCTTTTAATTGCTCTAGTATTTAGCTGATCCTATAGCAATTTATTTTAATCGGCTAGCAAACTTTATTTGCTTAGAGCCGTACAAACAGCATCACATTTAAAAAGGAGCTTTCATGAAGGCCATTACGACTATTTTACTTATTACAGGGTTATTTTTACTCACTGCCTGCACAAGTGCACCTGAAGGTATTACCCCCGTTAAAAACTTTGACCTTGAGCAATACAAAGGTAAGTGGTACGAAATTGCCCGCCTAAATCATTCATTTGAAGAAGGCATGGAGCAAGTAACAGCTACTTACACAGTAAACGACGACGGCACAGTAAAGGTGCTTAACAAAGGGTATATCACTAAAGAGCAAAAGTGGGATGAAGCAGAAGGCTTAGCCAAATTTGTAGAAGGCAGTGACACAGGTCATTTTAAAGTGTCGTTTTTTGGCCCATTTTATGGTGCTTACGTAATTTTTGAGCTCGACCAAGCCGATTACCAATACGCGTTTATAACCAGCTACAACCGAGATTTTTTATGGTTTTTATCGCGCACGCCAACAGTGAGCGACGAGCTTAAACAGCATTTTATAACTAAAGCTAAAAAACTAGGTTTTACTACAGAGCAAATAATTTGGGTTGAGCAATAGGGTTTGTAAAGCCCCTTTACAGCTGTAATAAAAGGATCACCTTACTGTAAAGTAATTTAAATAAGCTGGGGTTATATTAGCTGCACTTGCAACGAGACATGCAAGTGTTGGACATACTGAATATCCCCCTTATTGTTGGCAAGCCTTATAGCTTGCCAATTTTTTTGCCTAAAATTTATAGTTATAGATCACGATTTTACTAACTAAAGCTAATTTAACGCTAAAAATAGCCCACTCACTGTAATTAATACCGCATTTAAAACACTAAATAGTTTTACAAGCCCAGTTAGTAAATTATAAAAAATCGTTATAATTAAAACATTTAAACTCATAAACCCGCAAAATAGTAGTGCGCCATAGCCACTTTGTGTTTCTATACAAATCGCTAAACTTAGTAAAATACTGATCCAAGCAATAGCTAAAAGCTGCCTACGTTGTAATTCGGTAGGGCGTTTTTTAAAAACATCTTTAAAGTGGTTAAATTTAGCCAACGCAAAACCATTAAACGCGAACAAACACAGGCTAAAACTGAATAAATCAATCATGCTTTTTGCCTTTTATTAGTGTTTGCACGGCTACTTGAGAGTGTGTGTTTTGCTTTTGTAGCAG
Source organism: Pseudoalteromonas sp. S3178 (assembly GCF_005886985.1). Classification (NCBI taxonomy): domain Bacteria; kingdom Pseudomonadati; phylum Pseudomonadota; class Gammaproteobacteria; order Alteromonadales; family Pseudoalteromonadaceae; genus Pseudoalteromonas; species Pseudoalteromonas sp. S3178. The sequence continues at coordinate 46,671 of NZ_PNCW01000036.1, forward strand.
TACGTAATTTTTCGGTTTGTACTAAAAACAATATACTAAAGAGCAAAAATAGCGCATCAAATATAAATAACGCCCACTGTTTATGCATTAAATAACTAACAATATTGCCATTAGTTGTGAGCGCATTAATTACAGGTACGCTTAAACATGCAAGTGCATTAATAGCGGCCATTACTCGCCATTGCAGCTTATCGCGTTTAATTAAGGCAATAACACCCGCCACTAACCAAGCTAAAAAGAACGCTGTTACTTCTTTATCGTCGCGCCCAGAAAGGGTAGGGCTAAGTAACCTATTGGCAATAAAAAATGCGCAGGTTGCAAGCGGTAAACCCATAATAGTCGCAAGGTTTAAACCTTCTACTAATTGTAAGCCAAACGATGCCTTACCTTTACTGCGCTCGCGTATACGTTTAGCCCACATTATGCAGCCAGTAGCTATCATCACACAGCCTGCAATACCGCCTAATACATACAACCAGCGTAATAACGGTGTGGCAAAACGCCCTGTGTGCATAGAGTTAAGTGACTCGTAAAGCGCCTTGCTGTTAGTGAGCTCATCTGCCGATTGGTTAACAAGCTCGCCTGTGGCACCACTAAATAAGAGCCTTGGCGTTTGATCGCGCAACGCCTTACCAGGGTCTACCAAAACAGTAACCGTTGAGGCCGCCATATTAGGCTCGCTTACTCTAACACTGCGTATATCAGCATCTGGCCACTTAGTATAAACCTGATCCAAAATGGTATTAATAGGCAACATTGCTGCGCTACCTTGCGCTTTATTAGTCACGTTATTGCTTGGCGATACATCGTTAAAAAAGCCACGCATGCCATTGTCGTAGGTAGTTAGCGCAGGGTAGGGGAACAACATAAATATAAGCGTAATAATGCCTGTGTAGGTAATCATTAAATGAAACGGCAGTGCAAGTACCGAGCTTAAGTTGTGCGCATCTAACCAGCTACGTACTCCCTTATTACGCCTAAAACTAAACATATCTTTAAAAATACGTTTATGAATTACCACGCCCGATATAATCGCAAGCAACATAAAAAAGCTGGCAAAACACACCACCCAACGCCCTGTTATGGCATCTAAATAATAAAGCTGGTAATGCAGCCGATAAAAAAAGTTACCGCCTTTGGTTTCTACAAAAGGTGGCAGTTCTTGCATTGTGTTTGGGTTTAATTGGGTATTTACAAATTGACTGCGACGCTGCCCTGGCTCTTTTGGTTTGGCATAGCCATACACCAAATAGGGAATGCGCTGCTCTGGTAGCGTTACTCGCCAACTATTAGAGCCAGCGCCATGGTGGCTTAAATAATCAAAGCCTTTAACAATTTGCATACGCTGCGCGGCCACTCTGTCGGTTTGCGCTTGCACATTATGAATTGCGGGCTGGTTCCACAGGTTTATTTCGTCTCTAAAAAAGCTAACCGTGCCTGCAAAAAAAATGACGTAAATAATCCAGCAAGTAAGTAAGCCTACCCACGTATGTAGCCAGGTCATAGACCTAAAAAAACTGTCTTTCATAGCCAATCCTTTAATACTGCAAGTATGCCAACAAACAGCCCTATACTTAGTAAAATACTGATCCAAACAGTTTTGAGCGACTTAATCGCAAAGGCATAAATAAACACAATCGCATAAATTAAAATACTAATAGACACGCAAAACAAAACCGCATCTTGTTTAGCAATTGGCAACACAACACTTAATAATGCAATACTCGCTGAGGTAAAAGCGTAGCCGCCGACAATGGCAATAAAAAAACGTAAAAACACTAATACCTTGTAACTACTAGCAATTTTTAATAATGCAGCAAGGTTAAACTTAGTAAAAGATGCACGATGCAACAGTGCCTGCATAGTTAACAAATCCTTTATTTAAACATGGAGGATAAAATGAAGGCGCTATTATATAGGGTTCAAATACAAAAGATAGCTATTCTCATTTGTGTACTTAAGTAAATCTAAATTAAATTTTTAAAGCTTAGTAAAATACTGATCTGGGCAGTTTTAGCATTGTTGATTAGCCAATAGCTTAGGTTTAAAGTGGTAATTACAGGCCAACATAAAGAGCAAAATTATAATGAGCAACCACGAAAAACTAAATTATGTCGAGTTTCCAGCGTGCGACTTAACAGCCACAAAAAGCTTTTTTACTAACGTGTTTAATTGGCAATTTACCGACTACGGCCCAGAGTACACGGCGTTTAGCGGCCAAGGGCTTGATGGCGGCTTTTTTAATGCGCCCCTTAAATCGCTCACTCAAAATGGGGCTGCTTTGCTGGTGTTTTACAGTAATGATATTCACGCAACTTATAAAAAAGTAGTGCAGTTTGGCGGTGAAATAGTAAAACCTATTTTTGAGTTTCCGGGTGGCTGCCGGTTTCATTTTACAGAGCCCAGTGGTAACGAATTTGCAGTTTGGTCTGAAAAACACTAAGTATTACAAGGGCTACAGCGCTGCTTTAAACAGAGATCACGATTTTACCAACTACTGGCCGTTTTAATTAAAATAAACCGATTTTTTACCAACTCATTGGGTCAAAATGGCCATTTAGAATAAATATTGAGCATTTAAGGCCAAATAAACATGAATACCAGCCAATTAATAGAGCAAGTTAGTAAATGCGTGATCTGCGAACCTCATTTACCTTTAGGCGCTCGCCCAGTAATACAATTTAACCCTAACGCCCGTATTTTAATCGCAGGCCAAGCGCCTGGTATTAAAGTGCACCAAAGCGGTAAACCCTTTAACGATGCTAGCGGAAACCGCCTGCGCGAATGGCTTGGGCTAACGCCTGATGAGTTTTATAACGCGAATAATGTAGCTATTTTACCTATGGGCTTTTGCTATCCTGGTAAAGGTAAGTCGGGCGATTTACCTCCTCGTAAAGAATGCGCGCCCGCATGGAGAGAGCAATTACTGGGCGCTCTGCCAAATTTAGAACTAACAATAGTGCTTGGTAAATACGCGCAGGCGTATCATTTACCTCACACAAAAAATAGGCCTTTAACCGAGTTAGTAAAATCGTGGCGTGAGTATTGGCCACAATATTTAGTGTTACCGCACCCAAGTCCACGCAATAATATTTGGCTTAAAAAGAACCCGTGGTTTGAGCAAACAGTATTACCAGAGCTAAGCGTCCGTGTAGCTAAAATATTAAACAAAGAGCCACAATGAATATTTACAAAACAGATGGTTATATGCTTGTAAAGGGGCTTTACAGCGCCACAGAGCTAAATAAAATTAAGCTCCTAGTTAATGCCTTTCATACACAGTGGAAAGCTAATAACCGTGAGTTTTATAAATCCCGCGCTATTAATAGCTCAGGCTTAACAAATAGTGAGTATTTAACGGCGCAGCAAAATGAGTTTTTATTTAGTTTAATTGCTGATAACAAATTAATTAAGCGTGTGAAACAGTCGATTAGTGAGCCAATGTTTTTAAATACTCAGTTATTTTTTAATCCCGTTAATGTTACACAAAAAAATTATTGGCATCGCGATATGCAATACCATTTAAATGTGCAAGAACAACAAGCCTCGTTAAACGGGCCAGACGTAGTGCACTGCAGGTTAGCCTTACAAGACGAGCCAGGCATTGAGCTTGTGCCCCAGTCACATAAAAATTGGGATACCCCAGAGGAGCTAAATGTACGCCTTGCAAAAAATAATAAACTACCTAGCGATAACTTAGCTACAGGTAAAACAATTAAGCTAAATGCGGGTGACTTATTGCTGTTTTCAGCCAATATGATTCATCGTGGTTTATACGGTAAAAACCGCTTAGCACTGGATATTATTTTTTGCGAAAATGCACCACAGCTTACTGCCTTTATAAATGCAGCAAACACCCCAAGCTCAGCAATAGCAAATAAAACCGCTAATCCACAGGTATTTTTTAACCCACTCTAACTCCTTACTAAATCCGCACTAAACCCACACAGCCTCGTTTAAAACTAAACTTTTTTAGCTCAACTATAAATATTACTAATAGTGCTGAATAAATAAACATCACTGTTATTTATTTTAAGACTCGTCAGTATGAAATAGACGCAAAAATATCCAATAAAAATAACCTCTATAATGGAGTTGCAGCTATGACAACTGAACACACACAGTCACACACAATTTTAAAACACTCTTTTTTAAAGCACAAAGCACTTACTTTATTTACGCTCAGCGCATTAAGCGTGGGCATGGCACAAGCCGCCGAGAATAAAGTAAATAAAAGCGAGCTAGAAACCATCACCGTTACATCTCAAAAGCGGGTGCAATCACTGCAAGACATTCCTACCTCTATTCAAGCACTTTCTGGCGATTACCTCGATAAAAATAGCGTTGACGATTTACTCGACCTAAGTGAAAACCTACCCAACGTACATATAACCGAAACCTCAAGCAGTAAGCGTATTTTTGTACGCGGTATTGGCTCTGGCACTAATTCAGGTTTTGAACAATCGGTTGCTATGGTCAAAGATGGCGTTTATTTAGGGCGCGGCCATCAGGCTAAATTTCCATTTTTAGATATGCAGCGCCTTGAGCTTGTTAAAGGGCCGCAGTCGGTTATGTTTGGTAAAAATGCCACGGCTGGCGCATTTAGTATGGTTTCAAACTCGCCTACAGATGTACTTGAAGGCAATGTATCGGCAGAGTTTGGATCAGATAACGAAAAGCGCTTTACAGGCGTTATAAACATTCCTATTAACGATGATTTAGCCATACGCATTGCCGCGTTTGATCACTCGGTAGATGGCTTTTTATATAACCAAGCGCGCCAAAGCGATGAGCAATCTAACGATTCATCAGGCGCGCGTTTATCAATAGATTGGCAAATAAACGATGATATAAACGCATTGTTTAAATGGGAACACGGTGAGTTTGAATCGCATGGCTCGCGCTATCAATATATTATTGATACACCCAACCGTGATTTACAAATAGCGAATGACCCTACTAACCCAGGCAATGTAGGCTATCGCTCACTTTTATTAAGTGATAACTCAGGCCTTGATTACGCAAGTTCAGTATCGGGAGATGGCCACCCAGGTGGGCTAAATGAGCAAAGTAAAACCACGCTTGATAATGCCTCATTACAACTAACTTATAACCATGGCGAATACGAATTTACCTCTGTTACTACGTATAGCGAGTACGATTGGGACTCAACCTTTGATGCCGATTTTTCAGAAGTCCCGCTTATAAAACAAGACTACTTAGAAAACTATAACCAGTTTACGCAAGAGTTTAGGGTAAGCTCGCCAACGGGGCGCACGCTTGAATACGTTGCGGGTATTTTTTATATGAGCAGCGGGCTTGAGCACCCAAACGATATTTTATTTGGCGCATCGTTACTTATTCCTGATTTAGTGGGCACATCACTGGGCGTAAATGCGCTGTTTGATCAAGACCAAAAAAGCTACTCAGCATTTACAGCCCTTACGTGGAATGTAAACAAGCAATGGCGCGCTAATTTTGGTCTGCGTTATCAAAAAGAAGAAAAAGAAGTAAGCAGCGTACAAAGTGTGTATAGCGTATTTGAGCCAAACACACCGCTTGCAGTACAACAATTTGCCAATGTGGCCGCGCCCACTATTGCAGGGCAGCTCTCAGGCGCGGGTGTACATAACCTTGCTGCTAAGCGAGATGAGTCGCACTTGTCACCCAATATTAGTGTGCAGTATTTAGGGTTTAACAACACCATGTTATTTGCAAGCGCAGGTATAGGTTACAAAGCCGGTGGCTTTGATGGCTCAGGGTTAAATGCCTCACAAGGTACTACCATTGATGAAAATTCAGGCTTTGAGTTTGAAGACGAAAAAGCCACTAATTTTGAATTTGGCATAAAAGCCGAGCCAATTAAAAATGTATTACAAGTAAACGCTACGCTGTTTTATACCCTGTACGATGACCTACAAGTATCTGAATTTAATGGTAATGCATTTGTAGTTAAAAATGCTGCCGAAACCAAAGTAAAAGGAGTTGAAGTAGACTCGCGCTGGGCAATAAATCAAAGCTGGCAGGTATCGGCAAATCTTGCGTTACTTGATTTTGAATACGAGCAATACGCCAGTGCTTCACCAACGGTTATGCAAAGCGAGTTACTTGGGCAAGCGTTTCAAGATTTAACAGGGCAAACCGGCGCGTTTGCTCCCGATTACTCAGGCAACATAGCAATTGATTACAATACCGAGGTGTTTTCAAACCTTACTTTAAGCAGTAATTTGGCGCTTAACTTTAGTGACGATTACTTTTTAGAGCAAGATCTTGACCCAATAGCCAAGCAAAGCGCTTTTGAGAAACTTAATTTACGCGTAGAGCTTGGTAGCAATGAAGGGAATTGGTCGGTGTCGTTATTAGCTAAAAACCTGACCGATAAACAAACTTTTTCGCAGGCCAATGATGTGCCTGTAATTAGCTACGCACATCGTTTTTTATCGGAGCGTGGGCGCAGCTATCACGCACAATTTAATTACCGTTTTTAAGTTTGTTAGTAGGGATAAGTTGCTGGGCCAAACCTAGCAGCTTTTCTCGCATCCAACTATTTACTAAATCGTCATTGGCTTGTTCGTGCCAATACATGTGCACGGGCATTAACGGCACATCAAACGGTAACCTAGTCACGTGCACGGGCATTTGCTCTTTTAATACTTGCGCGTACGAGTTTGGCATGGTCATTATCATATCGCTTTGGCTAATCACTTTAGTAGCCGCAAAATAGTGTTCACATTTAAGCACCACATTGCGCGCAAGTGCATGCTTTGCCAGCGCCATATCAATAATATCTACCTGCGCCCCTTTTAACGACACCAGCGCGTGCGACGCCTTTGCGTAATTTTGTACAGTCAAATCATTTAATATTGGGTGATCGTGCCTACAAATTAGCGAAAAGTGTTCGTTACAAATAAAGGTGTTTTTTATGTGATTACTGGTAGGGGTAAGCACATCAATAACTATATCGAGTTCTTGGTTTTCGAGTGATTTTTCCATATCAACATGCGAAACCTGTCGGCTGTTAATAGTGATATTAGGGGTGTTTGTAAGTAAATCAGTCATTAGTGGCGGAAAAAATATCGATTCTAAAATATCTCTAAAGCCAAATTTAATCTCGCGCTTAAACGCGGCTATATCAAAAAGCCGCTCGTTGTTCATGGTGGCCTCTAATGCCTGCACCGACTCAATCACTTGCGCTATTATTTTTTGGCAAAAAGGCGAGGGCACCATACGCCTACCGTGGCGAATAAATAAAGGGTCGTCAAACTTATCTCTAAGGCGAGAAAGTGCATGACTAACAGCTGGTTGCGTTAAGTGAAGTTTATCGGCTGCACTGGTAATACTGCCCTCTTGGTATACTGTTTTAAGGATTACAAACAGGTTTAAATCTATCTTTCCATGCATAGTATTTATGTTTAACCATTAATTAACATCACTTCTATTTATCATAAGCGAGACTAAACTAAAGTCAACAGAGTTTAATTTAGGATTATTATGAGCAATACACTAGAGCAGCAAGCCGCAAAAATGACCATAGGCAGCGACAAATTTAAACTTATTATGCCGCCTAAATTTAATACCCTAGAAGAGCAACGCAGCTACGAAAAACAACGCCTAGCCGCGGGCTTTAGAGTATTTGCCATGTATGGTTTTGATGAGGGACTTGCTGGGCACATTACGCTACGCGACTGCATAGAGCCCGATACTTTTTGGGTAAACCCGGTAGGTATGCACTTTGCGCATATTAAAGCGTCAGATCTCATTAGGGTTTGCCATAAAGGAAATATTATTGAAGGCAGCACACCGATTAATAATGCCGCGTTTGCTATTCATTCACGCATACATATGGCGCGCCCCGATGTAAACGCAGTAGCCCATGCGCATACTCGTTATGGCCGTGCGTTTTCGGCATTAGGTGAGCTACTTAAACCTATTTCGCAAGACGCCTGCGTATTTTACGAAAACCACAGTATATTTGATGTATTTAGCGGCGTAGTGGCCGACAGCGAAGAAGGCGACATGATAGCTAAATCACTAGCTGACAACTGCGCTGTTATTTTACAAAACCATGGTTTGCTAACTGCGGGTTCGTCGGTTGATGCCGCAGTTGCCAATTTTGTATTGCTAGATAGCTGCTGCCAAAGCCAGTTATTAGCGCAAGCCGCAGGCGAGCCTAAGCTTATCTCGCACGATGTTGCGCTACATACAAAGCAAGCTAATGGCTCAGAGCTGGTTACATGGGGAAATTTTCAGCCCATGTATCAGGTAGTTGCCGCAAAAGATAACAGTTTTTTAGATTAATCATAGGCAGTAAGCTATTTTTTGATAGACTAAATTTTACGCGGTTGTTGCCCACACAGCATAGCCGTGTTTAAACACCATGCACTCACACAAAACACACACATTATAAAAATACGTTGAGGGTTTTATGAATATAACAACAATTAAAAACCACGCCGATGTTGGCAATTTAAACCTTGCTGAAATATCACCAGAGCAACTTCCTCGCTCTACTTATCATGCCATTTTGCAGTCGGCAAAAAACTTTGGTGATGCAACCGCTATTGAATACATTTTAGATGGCGACTGTATTAACCCAATGCAAATTCCGTTTGCAAAAAAGCTTATTCACCGCATTTTAATGACCTTTAAAGGTAAAAGCTTTGCAAATCCGCACCGTAAAATGAGCTACAAAGCGCTTGCCAAGAACGTAACAGGGCTTGGTAATGCATTGCACTCGTTAGGCATAACAAAAACCGATGTAACCTCGCTGGTGTTACCTAACTTTCCGGAAACCTATGTATCGCTTTGGGCAGCAGAGGCCGCTGGCATTGCAAACCCAATAAACCCCTTGCTTGATGAGTCCATAATGAAAGAAATTATGATCTCTGCCAATACCAAAGTCATTATTGCTCTAGGCCCAGTGCCCGGTAGCGATATTTGGCAAAAAGTATTGGCTATTAAAGAGCATATTCCCGGCCTAAAAGCGGTTATTAGCTTATTTGGTGACGACATAGCATGCTCGCAAAACAATAAAGTACCCGTTTATGGGTTTAAAAAGTTACTCGCGGCGCAAAATACCCAAACAGCTAATTTTACTGTGCCTGAACAAAGCGATGTGTGCGCATATTTTCATACAGGAGGTACAACCGGCTTACCTAAACTTGCCAGGCACTTACATTTAAACCAGCTTACAAATGCAGGGCAGGTTAATTTACTTTCGCCGGTAAACGCAGGCGATACCATGCTAGTAGGTTTGCCCATATTTCATGTAAATGCGGCAGTGGCAACGGGCATTGCCTCAGTAATGAAAGGTTGTAAAATTTTACTCGCAAGCCCTTCAGGCTTTAGAGGTAAAAATATAATACAAAACTTGCTCACTCTAATTAATAATTACGATGTAGCCGTTATGACCGCCGTACCCACGGTTTACGGTGCTATGGTTGAGCAAATTACTTCGCAAAAAATCACTGTACCACCGCTTAAAATGAAGTTTGCCATTTGCGGGGCTGCGCCGCTTTCATCAGATTTACAAGCACTGTTTACTAAACTCACCAATACCCCACTGGTAGAAGGTTATGGCTCAACTGAGGGGAGTTCGGTAAGTACGTTGATGCCGGTAAACCCAATAAATACCGAGGCGTCTGTAGGACTGCCAATACCCGGTATTACACTTAAAATTGCAGATATAAGCGAGCAAGGCACGCTTATAAAAATGTGCGATGCGCACGATGTTGGCGAAATAATAATAACCGGTAATAACGTATTCCCAGGTTATGTAGAAGATGCGCATAACCAAGGTGCATGGGTTGTTGACGAAAACGGCCAACAGTATTTTAGAACAGGCGATTTAGGCAAAATAGACGAGAGCGGCTATGTATCGCTATGTGGTAGGCAAAAAGAGCTAATAATACGCGGCGGGCACAATATAGACCCCAAAATGATTGAAGATGCCGCAACCAGCCACCCCGATGTAACACTTGCAGCCGCCGTGCCACGCCCCGACAGCTACGCAGGAGAAGTCCCCGTACTTTACGTAACGTTAAGCCCAAATAGCACACTTAACCTTGATGAGCTCACCACGTATGTTGGTACCCACGTACCTGAGCGAGCTGCAATACCTAAAGCTATTTATATAATTGATGAAATACCGCTAACTGCCGTAGGTAAAATTTATAAACCCGAACTGGTTTGCCTCGAAATAAAACAAACCATAACAGAGGCACTTAACGAGCATTTAAACAACAAAACCGTGCAAATAAATGTATTTGCTGATAAAAAGTTAGGCATCAAAGCGAATATTTTAGTAAATGAAGACGAGTTAAACGTACTACAAGAGCAAATAAAAACGTTGCTAACGCCTTATTCATTTAACTACGAAGTACTCGCTATAAAAACAAAAATAAACGAGGTTGCCTAATTTGAATGCATCATTTTTAACAGAAATCATACTCCCCCTCGCGCTTGCCCTTATTATGTTTGGCATGGGGCTTGGGCTTACTATTAGCGACTTTACGCGGCTTTTTAAAAAGCCCGTAGCAATTACTATGGGCTTGGTAGGCCAAATTATTGCCATGCCATTACTTGCTTTAGGCTTATGTTATTTACTTAACTTACCCACGCCAATTGCAATAGGGTTAATGATTTTAGCCGCGTGCCCAGGCGGTACTATGTCAAACGTAGTGAGCCAGCTGGCAAAGGCTAATTTAGCGCTTTCGGTAAGCTTAACCGCGGCCTCAACCGCTATTAGCATTATTACCACACCGTTTATTATTGGCTTTGCCATGCACCAATTTGCCCCACAAACTGATGCCAGTTTTTCTATATTAACCACATCACTTGGGCTATTTGTAATTACCTTAGTACCTGTAGCAATTGGTATAAGCCTGCGCCATTTTAAAAGCGAAATTGCGATTAAAAGCGAGCCGTTTTTTAGGCGTTTTTCGTTATTTTTTATGCTCGCCATGATAGCCGCACTCGTAATAAAAGAACGTGCATTACTGGTAAGCTCGTTTAACGATGTATTTTGGGCGTGTATAGCGCTTAATATTGGCTCAATGATTATTGGTTTGCTCATAGCAAAACTTTCAAACCTTAACCTTACCGACTCACTAACACTGGGTATTGAGGTAGGGATTCAAAACGCATCGCTGGCTATTTTAATTGCTATAAGCTTTTTAAATAAGCCCGAATACGCAGTAACAGGCGGCGTATATGGCCTTGCCATGTTTATAGGCCCACTGTTATTAATTGCAGGGTTAAAGTTTAAAAGTAAGCCCACATCTTAAATTAAAAGGCTGCAACTGCAGCCTTTTTTAATATTTATAAATTAATGTGCTATTCAAAAGTATGATGACGAGTAACACTAAAGCGATTAAGTATATGGTGCATTACATACACGGCACACAAACTTAAAATAATAGCCACAGATACCGAGCTAAATCTATATAGTGCGCTGTAAACTAGGTCTTGCCCAGGGCCTAAATAGTTACCAAACAAAATACCAAAGGTTGTTAGTACGCCAAAGCCAATGCCCGGTATACCGCCACCTAAAATATGAAAACGCGCAAATATAAACGACAGTATCCATAAAGTAATAATTGGGAAAAGTAAAAAGTCTGAGTGGCTATACAAAAGCAATTGCGATAAAAGTGCAGCATTACAGCCAATAAGTGTGCCTATAGCACGCTGCCATGCAGCCATTCCTGCGGCTTTCCAGCATAATGAAAATAAAATAAGTACCGATGCTGCTTGCGCCGAAATAGAGTCGTTTAAATCAAGTACCTGAAAAACCACAAAAGAAAGTGTAGCCACACTTGCACAAAGCAGTACTTCATGACGAATACTTTCTTTTGCTTTAGTAGGCATTGCTCGCCCTGGCCGGGCAGTTACATCAGGGAATATGCCATGCATTATTGCAGCAATAATCGCGGTTAAAAAAATAGCTAAACCATTACTTAAAATAAGCGGATAAATACTACTTCCTTGATCTACATAACTTGAAAAGTGCAACTGAATAGATAAACTCACCACACCTAAAGCACCAAATAAAAAGGCGGCGCCTGAACTCATTTGATAAAACAAAATGCAAAAAACAGCAAAAACTAACAAGGTCATTAGTACAGGCAAATGAGAAAACAGCCCTTGCATAATAAGCACTACAAAAGCGCTAAACGCAGCCGAGGCAATAAATTGCGTTATAACAGCGCGGCTAAATGTAGGTACCATACCTAATAGCAACATAGGGTAAACGGTAAAAAATATACCGTTTGGCCAGTTCATTAATTTACTAATTGTAAAACCAATTGTGCACCCGCCCGCAATACGCAGTGCTTGGCGCAAGCCATTGGAGTCTAATTGTGGGCCTTGGCTAACAACTTTGCTCATAAGGCCTCCTTTAATAAATGTAATGTAACCAGCTAATAAATCTAATTTGTATTGAGCCAAACCATTGCCCAATACTCGACTGCGGCAATAATTGCACCGTTGCACGAGAACCACTTGGCATATTGGCTATTAAATCTTGATGGTTTGTAAGCTTTAAATGAATACGTTGACGCTGCGCATCGCGAACCCAGCGGTTACTGGTTTCTGTGGTACTTAATAAACCATTAGCACTCAGCTGGCCGCTACTTACACCCGCTTCAAAAGTATCAAGAACGGCCTCGTAAACTTCACCAGGGCGGCTATCAAACACAACTCGAGCTTGAGAGCCCGGCTTCATATTAGAAAGTGACTTTTCTCTAAAGTCGGCAACCAGATCAGCTTTTTTAGCCACAATAGCCAACAAAGGTTGCCCAGCAACAGCGTACGCACCATCGAGCAGCTGCAAATTAGCAACTGTGCCATCGCTTAAAGCGCGCACCTGAGTGTACGATAAATTAAGTTCAGCTTGCGCTAATTGGTTAGCGCCATGACGCATTGCTAAATTTTGCGAGCCACTTTCACCACGCGCCAAAATAGCCTCGGCTAATTGCGCTTCAAGGGCTGCAACGCTTGACTTGCTAGCTTGAAAATTGGCACGAATGCTTTCAAGCGCTTGTTCCGATATAGACTTTTGCGTATAGAGCTTTTCGCCTCGGTTTTTAAGTAACTTTTGTTCGTGTTGCTTTGCCTTGGCTGCGCTTATTTGTGCTTCAAGCGCTTTTACATTGGTATCTAAACGCTTATTTTGCAGCTTTGCGTCGTCTAGTGCTAATTGCGCTTGTTCTTTGGCTAAAATATATGGGTCTTGGTCGATACTAAATAAAACATCGCCAGCTTTAACAGCTTGGTTATTACTTACTTTTACATTAGTAACTCGACCACTAATTTGTGGAGATATTTGCACAACAGGATGATAAACACGCGCTTGCGGCGTAACAGGTAAAACCATATCTGCCACTAAATAATAGATAAATACTAAAATAAACCCTATGAGAGAAAACCTTACATAGCGTGCAAATTTTTGATCGGGTGTCATTTTTAACCTTACTTATTAACTTCAATACATTCAAGTGCGTTTTGTTCCATTTTGAGTAAACACAATGCCATGGCATCTAACTCCTCAGTAGATAAATCGCTGTATAACTGATTTTTTATGTCGCTGACTGTCTCCAATAAAGAATGCAAAATAGTGCCGCCTTGCTCAGTAAAATAAATCTTTTTACTGCGTTTATCGTGCTCATCTATTTTGCGGGTGATTAAAAGCTGATCCTCTAACTGTTTTAAAGTGCGAGTGAGTGAAGGCATTTCTATACCTAAGCTGTTAGCAAGCTCAAGTTGAGTTAACCCTTCGCCGCGCATATCTATGTGCATTAGGGCTGTCCAACGTGATTGCGTAAGCCCTAAAGGCTCAACAGCTATGGTAACGGCTTCGCGGCATAGCCTATGGACGCGGCCCATATTGCCGATAATGGTTAAATCGAGCGTTTCGTGAAAAGGTTTTTGAGTAGTCATAACCACCCCAAATTAGTTAGCATGCTAAGTATTTTAACATTAATTAGCGTGCTAAGTAAATATATGGTGATGTATCACAATGTAGATATTTTAAAGTTTAAAATCGGGAATGAAATAGTGGTTTTTAAATAGTATTAATCTTTAAGGTTACTTAAAAGCCACTGTATTTTTTAGAGAAGTAATAAATGTTAAATCATGTTGTGAGTGATGGGTCCAAGATCTTTGAAGGCATAAGAAGCAAAACCTGCTTTTGCATGGTTTGAAGCAATTCTCACTTTTGTACCACTGTTAGTTGTAAAAAAATCAGTGTATATCGCAGGATATTTAGTATCTAGCTCGCTAAAAGATACACCCGAGAATAACTTATTTAGATTTTCGAAATTTTTTGGTAAAGCAAAAATAGCTTCGTTTTCATGTATATCAGCGCTTGTATTAGAATAAATAGAGAAAAACTCATCAATTGTTAGATTAAGCTGTAAGTAAAACAGAAAAAATGGCTGCGCTCTTTTTAAGTCGGTAAAATATCCTATACAACTTATATTTTTAGTGTCGAAGTGTTCATCAGATAAATTAAGTTCGTCTTTAAGCGAACGTGCGCTCGTAGCAAAAGGTGAAGGTTTATTTTGGTCGTCAATATCGCTACATAGTGGATTGTTTACGGAACGGTACATACCTTCAGCAGCAGACAAATGTACTGATATTTCATCGTTACTTTGCTTACCTGCAATAAACTGGTTCATGGATCTAACAGAGCAAATCACATAACCATCTTTAGTGACGACTAACGTACCAGTACCAACTTTGAATTGTACCTGCGGAAAGTTCCTCATTGTTGATATAGACAATACTTTTTTATCTAACGAAAGCATATCTCTTAAAGTATGGTTTTCTTGAGTCGCATCGCTGTAATAGGGTTTTTCTAGGCATAAATTTGGAAACACAAAACTAAAGTAATCTGTTGGCTCTAGTATAAGTTTGTAAATATTATTACGTTTACCATTTGTACCCTCAGGTCTACTTACATCAATACGCCTAAGGCCAAAAGATCCATTATTATCTAACGTTAGGCCGTTTAATTCTGAATGTGCTTTTTTATCTGCTATTTCTTTTTGTTTTAGTGTTTCTAATTCAGTAGGAAGCTTTGTATTGTAATCAAGTAACTCCGAATCAAAGCAACTACTTTTTAAGGGCGTTTTAACAAAAAGGTTTTCAGGACGTATATCTTCTACGTTAAGTAAATCAAATAATTCTTTTATATCTAATTTATGTTTGTGCTTACTAATAGAGCTAACAGGTTCTACAAACCAGCTTTTAAAGTTAGTGAGTAAATCTTTTGGTGCGACAGCAAAAAAAGCGAGTATTCCTAATACAGAGGCAATGATGCCTATAACTTCCAACATGTTAATACCCATAATTTATAAACAGCATTTTGCTGTAAGTCACTTATAAAGTTCATTACGAACAACTAAGTTTAATTTTTAAAATAATATTATAAAGTTACCAATGATTGTACTAATAACCGAAAGTAAATTTAAGTAAGTAATAAGTTATATTTAAAACGCGGTAAACCGCGTTTTAAATAGTTCATAATACTAGTTTTAAAAGTTAAGAAGGTTAGCGGGGGAGTATTGGTCGGTAAGTACTTTTGTATCTGCAGGCCAGTCTTGGTTGTTTTTAGTGCTTTGCATGTAGGTACTAATTGCTTTTATATCTACATCGTATTTTTTTAAACGTGGTTCAAGGGCGCTAATACGCTCGTTAAGTTGCGCCTGGGTTGGCATAGTTTTAATGCCCGCTAAAATAATACGGTTGCTGCGATTAGCACGGCTTACATTAATAAAATCACCAAATACGCTATGGTACGTTGCCGACTCGTGCTCGTATAATTTGCTGCTCGAAAACGTATTAGCTGCAATAACACCGCCTTCGGCCAGTACGCTTTGTACTTCTTCAAAAAACTCTTTGGTAAGCAAATGCTCAGGAATGTAATCGCCATTAAATGCATCAAGAATGATCCAGTCGTACTTTTGCTTTTTAATAGCCGCGCGTTTTATAAATATACGACCGTCTTGCACGCTTGATGTAACTTTATCAGTTTCTATAAAGTTAAAGTAATCGCGGGCTACTTTTAAAACAGCTGGGTCTATTTCAACATTATGAATTTTAGCGGCTGGGTAAAGCTCATGAATTACATTAGAAAGCGTACCGCCACCTAAGCCTATAACCAGCACGTTTTTAGGGTTTTGTGTTACTAAAAGGCTGGCAAAAGTAAGCTTGGTATAGTTAAAAACGAGTTTGTCGGGATCGTTTTTATACATACAACTTTGGCTAGTCTGGCTGCTTTTTGTATTAAATTTAAGACAGCGTAGGTCGCGTGTTTCATCAACAATAATATTTCGATACAAAGAGCGTTCTTCGTGTATTACATTACTAAACGCTGCACCTGAAAACACACTGGCAGCTAAGAGTAAGTATTTAAGCATGCGCTAACTCCTTATTACCGCCAAGGCTGTTAACAGTAATAGCAAGTACACCAAGTAGGCCAAGTGTTGATGCAAACGCGCTAATTATGGTGTTTACGTCGAACGCGAGCACAAAGTAAAACGAGGTAATAATAGTACCCAAGGCACTGCCTAGCGTGCTTACAAAATATAAAACACCCGCAACTTGGCCGCTTTTTTCGCTGTCGGTTACTAATAAGCGAACAGAATAAGGCGAAATCATGCCTAAAATAACGGTAGGAATAAAAAATAAAGCTGTAGAGGCAAGCAAAGAGCCATAGCGTGTGTCTTCAATGTGGGTAAATATAAATTCCATTATTGGCTGCGAAAACAGCGCAATAGGCACCACCATAATACTCGCCACTAAAAAAATTAACCCATATTTAGTAAGCGATGCATTTTTAGTACTAAGTTTGCCACCGAGTAAATAACCTAAGGATAAACTAAGCATAAATACAGTAATTATACTGCCCCAAATATGTACGCTACTGCCAAAAAAAGGCGCTAAAATTCGCCCTCCTAAAAGCTCAATACCCATAATGCAAAAGCCACTGCAAAAGGCTAAAAAGTAAATTAACGCGTTTGTTTTTATACTCATATAATTATCGTTATGTAACCTAAAGAGATCACCATACTAACGTGATGTATACAAAGCTGCTAATGCAATTTTTAAATTCAAAAAAGTCTTTTTGTTATAAAGTAACACATGCTAAACTTATCGTTATAATATCACATTAGCTTATTCCCTATTATCATCATGAAGTACTCTTTAATTTATTTAGCCTGTTTAGGCATTAGTGCGCAAACACTTGCGCAAGAGCAAACCGACGAAATTGAAAAAATATCTGTCACTTATAAACAAGCTTACCGTGGCGACATTCCTCAAAAGCAAATGCCGCAGTCTATTGTAAGTGTTAGCAGCGCTGCACTTGATCAAAAAGGCATTACCGAATTACAAGACGCGCTTGATTTTTCAGCGAGTATTTCGCGCAAAAATAACAGTGGCGCATTATGGGATAGCTTTTCTATTCGTGGCCTTTCGGGTAACGAAAACATGCCGTCGGGCTATTTAATTAATGGCTTCAGTGGTGGGCGCGGTTTTAGCGGCCCGCGCGATGTATCAAACATTGAATACATAGAAGTATTAAAAGGCCCAGGTTCTGCACTTTATGGGCGCTCGGAGCCTGGTGGCACTGTTAATATTGTGACCAATAAGCCACAGTTTGATTCTCAAGGTGAGCTAAAACTAAGCTTAGGCAGCGACAGTTTTAACCGTGTTGAAGGCGATTACACTAACGGCATTAACGACACCACTGCGTTTAGAATAAATGGCGCGTGGCAAGATAGCGACAGCTACCGCGATGAGGTGTACACCAATAAAAAGGTGATTACGCCGTCTATTTATCATCAAATAAACGCATCGACCAGTGTAACGTATGAGTTTGAATACGTAGATTTAGCCCAGTTATTTGACCGTGGTGTTGTAGTGCTTGATAACGATTTTGACACCGTACCAAGCTCACGTTATTTAGGTAACCCAAACGATGGCGACACGCAGGTTTACTCTCGTGGTCATCAAATTACGTTAAATCACGATATTAACGACGAATGGTCACTTGTTGTAGGTGCAAACTACCGCAGCTCTACATTAACGGGGTTTTCGTCGGATGCTGAGCTTTCGCCATCGCGCCAATCGTTATTTGACGATGGCCGCACACTTACCCGTCAGCAGCGCTATCGCGACTACGAAGTAGAAGACACAAGCGTTAAGTTTGAAGTTAGCGGAAGTTTAGATACAGCAGGCATTACGCATCACTTATTAATAGGTGCCGATGCATATAAGTACGATTTACGTACAGCGCTTTCACGCTACCGTGGCGGTAATGGTACTTATACTGTTGATATTTTTGAGCCAAACTACGATGTTGAGCGCCCAGCAGTTAGCTTACTTTACGAAAACGACGAAGAGCAAAAAGCTTACGGTATTTATGTTCAAGACCAAATGGATATTACCGATAAATTTAAGCTCTTAGTTGGCCTAAGGTTTGACAGCGTTGACCAAGACATTTTAGAAACCAACAGCGGCGTGTTTTCAACAAGCTCTGAGAGTCAAATAAGCCCACGTGTTGGTCTAGTGTACGAGCTAAATAATGCACTCACCTTTTACAGCAGCTACTCAGAAGGCTTTTTGCCACTAAGCGGCACTGATGCAAGCGGCGACCCGTTTGGCTTTGAATACAGCGACTCGTTTGAAGTTGGCGCTAAGTTTGAATACTTAGGCGTAAACGGTACTGTGGCATTTTTTGATGCTTCTAAAAGTAATATGTTAGTGGCAGACCCTGTAAACGTTGGTTTTTCAGCGCCTATTGGTAAAGCCGATAGTAAAGGTTTTGAGCTTGATTTAAACACCTATATTACTGATGCAACCGCGTTTAGCTTATCGTACGCCTATATAGATGCCAACACAGCAAACGATATTATTAATGCCGATTGGGGCGTGCCAATTGAAAAAGGCAGCCCGCTGGTAAATGTACCAAAAAACAACCTAAACCTTACGCTTAGCCACCAAACGGCGTTAATGGGCAAAGAGCTTGAATTTGGTGCAAGTTACCAATACACAAGTAGCCGTTTAGGTGATGCCGCCGATTTAAGTTTTAGGCTACCTAGCTATCAATTAGTAGGCGTGTTTGGACAAGTTAATTTAACCGAGCAGACCGAACTTAATATCAGTGTTAATAACATTTTTGATGAAGATTACGCAGAAAGTAGCTACAACGCTTTATGGGTTTACCCAGGTGCGCCAACTCAATTAAAAATGTCGTTAGCTTATAATTTTTAATAGCTAGCAACTTAAAGTTTTCATCCTAAAGCGTCTTAGTGTAGTGGTTAAGGCGCTTTATTTTTTTAAGACCTTTTTTATAAAGAATGCATAAGTTTATTAAGCCAACCATCGGCCTTTGATGGTTTGTATATCATTACAATGCTTTCACTGTAGTGACTGTTAACCCCCTTTACAGTTAATTTTGTAAGCCCTAAATCGTCAATCACAAAGTTAGGTAAATACGCTAACGCCAAGCCACTTTGCACAACCTCTATTAATGCACTGTAGTCGCTACATCTAAATACAATATTGCGCGGGGCCATGTGATCTTGCCAGCCGTCGGAGCCTACACCTTGCTCTAAGCCGCATAACGGCGAAAACAAAGGGCATGCAAAAACCGCCTGCAGTAATTGTTTTTTATTAAGCGTTAATGCACCTTTTTGAACTAGCTGATGCGAAGCATGTGCTGCCACACTAAACCCAGTATTAAATACATCAACCGACACTAAATTAGTATGTGAGCTATTATTTAGTGCCTCGCGAGTTACTAGCGCAATATGCGCCGAGCCAGACGCAACTTGGCTTATGGCTTCACCTTCAAACACATTATTAATACGCACCGAGCAGGGTAGTTGGCTAAGAGGTGTAAGCAGCTTTTTAAGGCCACTTTTAAGTAAAATGGCAGGGCCTGCAATAACCGCATTAAATTTATGATTATCACTTTTAAAACGGCTAGTAAGCTGCTGGTAATTATGAACTAAATCACTACTGTGCTTAACAAACTCTTTGCCTTTATCATTAAGCACTAAGGTTTTACCCACACGGTTAAACAGCTCTGTGGCTAAGTTTGCCTCAACCTTTTTTAGCGTTTTAGACAGCGCTCCTGGGGTAATATTAAAATGCTTAGCGGTTGTATGCAGATTTTGCGAACTCGCCATATGAATTACTTTTTCAATGTCGTCTAAATGCATAGCGCCAAACCATGTTGATTAAAAGGAAACAACTAATAACTTATTATCGATTATTTATACATAAAAACCAGCTTATAGTAACGCTATATTTATTTTTGAGCATTAACATGAAACACATACTGCTACTTTTTATTTTATTGTCGAGCGCAGCGCTTGCAAACACACCTCAACACAATTCACAGAACACACATAAAGCCCACAGCTACGTGGGATTTCATGGTATGGCGCTTATATTAGCGGGCGATAAAGTACTGGCTAGCCACATGCCGTTATACGCTC
Organism: Pseudoalteromonas sp. S3178; assembly: GCF_005886985.1. Lineage (NCBI taxonomy): Bacteria > Pseudomonadati > Pseudomonadota > Gammaproteobacteria > Alteromonadales > Pseudoalteromonadaceae > Pseudoalteromonas > Pseudoalteromonas sp. S3178. Next base: position 67,178 of record NZ_PNCW01000036.1, read on the forward strand.
CTCCACACGACTACCAAATAGTGTATGAAGTAACTACAAGTGACACCCACTTTAATACAATCAAAAGTGTTTTAAAAAAAGCAGCAAACGAGCAACGTCAGATCACTATTTTACCAACCAAATTTGACCTAAACTTATTAATAAATAAAAAGACACCCACCTTAAACGTAACTGTATTTAACAGCCATTTTGAACGCGGTGGCAAAGCACTTTTTACAACCAAGCTAACTTTTAAAAACCCGTTATACATTGAAAAAATAACGACCAATAAAGCACAAAAAAATGCGTTTGAGTTAATAAAGCTAACAGCGCAGCAAGGCTTGGTAATTCATAAAATACAAAGTAAACCAAGCTATGACTCACTAAGCTTAGTGCCGCTTAGTAGAGGTGAATATAACGGGGAATTAAAGTGTGATGCTGCATTAAATACTTCAATAGATACTGTTCTCATAAGCAAGCTAGAGGCATGCTTTAAAAGTGTGCCAAGCTATTTAGAAACAAAAGACTTTGCGATTAATTAATTAATTTATAAATAGCCAGCACTTTAGCTTAAAAACGCTGGTTTATAAAGTGCTGCTCAGCATTTAATGAGTACAAGTTTGCCTGAACATACTCACCATTGTGCAACTTAACTTGCGTTAATAAAGTTATGATGACACCCATCTTTATTTTTGTACTTTAGCCATTTAGCAACTAAGATTTATTCAGTTCAATAAACAAACAGGTGCTACATGGCTATTGCAAGAAAACGCCAAATAAGTTTGGCCGATACAAAGTACTATCACTGTATTTCACGTTGTGTGCGCCATGCTTATTTATGCGGCGCGGATTCATTAACAGGTAAATCTTATGAACATCGAAGGGGCTGGGTAGAGCAAAAACTATTTAGCCTCGCTAAAATATTTTGTATTGATATATGTGCTTATGCAGTTATGAGTAATCATACGCATATTGTGCTTTATGTTGATGATAAAAAAGCAAATAGATTGAATGACAAAGCCATAGTGCTGCGCTGGCATAAGCTATGTAAAGGTACACCACTAACGCAAAAATTTTTACAAGGTGAAGAACTTAGTAATACTGAGCGCTACTTTTTAAGCCAAACTATTATTCAATATAGAGAAAGGTTATCTAGCATTAGCTGGTTTATGCGCGTTTTAAACGAACATATTGCTCGAAAAGCTAATAAAGAAGATAAATGCACTGGCCGGTTTTGGGAAGGGCGTTTTAAATCACAAGCTCTTCTTGATGAAGCTGCCCTTGCAGCTTGTATGGCTTACGTTGATCTAAACCCAATTAGAGCAAAAGTAGCTAAAGCTCCTGAAGACTCAAACTTTACCAGTGTGCAAAAGCGAATTAAAAGCGCAGAAAATGCAAAGCAACCCAAACAACTTTTAAAGTTTGCAGGTAAACCCCGTAAATTTATGCCAAAAGGTTTACCGTTCGAGCTTAAATATTACCTCGAATTAGTTGAGCTCACAGGGCGCATTATTCGCAATGACAAACCAGGTTTTATTGAAAACACTCAACTCCCTTTATTAGAAAGAGTAAACATATCGCCAGAAAATTGGTTAAAACTCACTACTGATTTTACCCGCTTATTTCACGGCGCTGTAGGTAAGCCACAATCACACGTAAGTTATTGCGGACACTTAAATAAAAAACGACGAGTAAATTATAGTAATTGTAAAAAGCTACTAGCCTAAAAACCTCCTTAATAGTTTTAAAACTGCTCAAATGCAGGTTTAACCATGCCTAAAATTAATAAATCATAAATATGCCAACCCAATACCTCTTAAATTTATCCATATTGCTGCACTTTTTATAATTACAGCTAATAAACCCCATTAAAAGCGCTTAATTTAACTGATAATTACATATTTAGAGTCGGTGTCATGATAATTTTTTGAACTGCCAACTCAAAATTTAAGGTGGGTGTCATTTTAATTATTCCTCTTACTTGTGACATAATTTTTACTGCTAATTAAACGCCACTTTAATAATTAAAGTGGCTAACTTGGAGCGAAAGCTTACGGGGAATTAACGTGGTTAACCACAGAGATTATCTTTTACCATGGTAAATATTTTCTTTACTGCTGTATTTTATAAAAATACTGCTGAGTTTTAATCTTTTTTAGCCACGGAGTTTTCTACCTCTTTAAACAGCCATTCTTTAAATGCGTGTATTCTTGGCAGTTCAGCACATTCGGGGCGATAAATAACGTAATACGCCAAAGGCGATTCAAAATAAATATTAGGAAATAACCTGACTAATCGCCCTGCGGCGAGATCATCTTTAGCCATAACACTGCGCGCTAAAGCTACGCCGCGGCCGTCAATAGCTGACTGCAATACCGCTGCCGAATTATTTATTTGAATGCTTTTAGTGGTTAAAGGGCCTGTTATTCCGGCTTTTTTTAACCACGCCGACCAAGACGGAAAACCAGTATGATCATCCATTGACTGATCGTGTATTAGGGTTTCGTTCAATAGTTTATCAATGGTACTTAAGCGGTTTGAGTCTTCTAAAAATTTAGGTGAGCATACCGGGTATACTTCTTCATCCATTAGTTTTTCTGCGCTTAATCCTTGCCAATTGCCTACGCCAAAGCGTATGCCTACATCTATACGCTGATCTGCAAAATCCACCGGTTTTAAATTAGTATTTAAATTTACATTGGTTTGCGTACATATTTCTTGAAAGCGATGCAACCTAGGTAATAACCATTTAGCAGCAAATGCAGGACTTACTGCAACCGTTAACGCGCCGCTTATGGCGTTGTCTTTTAAAATGTCTAGCCCTTGGGCAAGTTTATCAAACCCTTCGCGTATTAATGGCAGGGCATTTTGCGCGGTTTCGGTGGTTATTAGCCGTGTTTTACCCGAGCTCATTCTATGAAACAGCGGCGTATCGAGCCACTCTTCCAATGTTTTTACCAGCTGCCCAACTGCAGCAGGCGTTACGTTTAACTCATCAGCTGCCGCTGAAAAACTTTGGTGCCTTGCGCTTGCTTCAAACGCTTTTAATGCATTGAGATGTATGGGAGATTTCATACGATAAACTTTTTCTTTATTGATGATTCAGATTATCTCGTTTGTTAAAGCAAGTAAATAAGTAAAAAATACCTCCCAAGCCAAACAGCAAGCTACTTGCTATTAGGCAACTTATTACTTTTTATTTATATAACAAATACAGCGCATATTGGCGCTTGGAGAAATAATCATGACTAAGCAATTTTCAGGTAAAAAATTACTCGTTATTGGTGGTACTAGCGGAATGGGTTTTGAAACGGCTCGATTAATTTTAGAGCAAGGCGGCCAAGCTGTAATTGTTGGCCACCGTAAAGAAAAAGCCCAAGCAGCAAAAGAGCAGCTATCAGCTTTAGGCACTGTTGAGGTGTTAACCGCTGATTTAACCAGCGATGAAGGCGTGCAAAACTTAATTAACACACTTTCACAAGACCACGCAGACGTCGATTTACTGGTAAATGCCGCCGGTGTGTTTTTCCCTAAACCATTTTTAGAGCACGAAGCGGCTGATTACGATCAATACATGCAAATTAACCGCGCCTTGTTTTTTATTACTCAAAAAGTAGCCGCTAATTTAGTGGCAGCTAAACGCGCAGGCGCTATTGTAAATGTGGGTTCTATGTGGGGTAAGCAAGCTATTGCCGCTACACCATCGTCAGCGTATTCAATGGCTAAAGCAGGCTTACATGCGCTAACTCAACATTTAGCAATGGAATTAGCAACGTACAATATTCGCGTTAATGCTGTATCGCCAGCGGTTGTACAAACGCCAATTTACGAAGGCTTTATTCCTAAGGCCGAAGTAAACGATGCCCTACAAGGCTTTAACAGCTTCCACCCAATTGGCCGTGTAGGTACAAGCGAAGATGTCGCCAATACCATTGCGTTTTTACTCAGCGACAAAGCCGCTTGGGTAACGGGTGCTGTATGGGATGTTGACGGCGGTGTAATGGCTGGTCGTAATTAATACGTAATTTTAAAGCCCTCGATGGGCGCAAATTTATAGAGCAATAATGTATGTTATTGCTCTTGTTTAATTTAGGTTGGATAAATGCGAGTCAATTCAGATTTTTCACAACACGCTTTAATGCTGCCAACTCAATATCGTTGGCAAACATCGCCTCAGGCGGGTGTTGAGCGCGTAATGCTCGACAGAATAGGCGCTGAAAAAGCCAGAGCAACAAGCGTAGTACGCTACGCGCCTGAGTCTACTTTTCCAAGTCATGCTCACCCAGGTGGTGAAGAAATAATGGTACTTTCGGGCACCTTTTCAGATGAGTCGGGCGACTACCCACAAGGCTTTTATTTACGAAATCCGCCAGGGTCTTCACATGCACCTAAGAGTAAAAGTGGCGCCACAATTTTTGTAAAACTGTGGCAAATGTGCGTAACAGAAACCACCCCAGTGCGGATAAATACAGACGATCCAGCTACGTGGATAACACAAAACAACCGCATAATATGCCCGCTTTATAAAAATGATAACGAAGTAACTAAACTGGTAAAGTTAGCTCCGCAGCAGCCCCTATTTGATAATATAAATGCACATAATGCCTTAGAGTTATTTGTACTGAGCGGCAGCGTAGTACATAACGAGGTAGAATATTCAAAAGGAAGCTGGCTAAGGCTGCCATGTAATAATAAAGCGGTAATATCAGCGGGAAATAACAGCGCTAAAATTTATCTTAAAGTAGGTAATTTTAACAATATAGGCTGTGGAGGCTAAATAATGCGTACAAAAATTGCGATTATAGGCGGTGGGCTAAGCGGCTTGTATGCAGCTTATCAGCTAGAGCAACGCGGCATTACCGATTACATATTGCTTGAAGCCAGAGCCCAATTAGGTGGCCGTATTATGGGCTTTACAAGCCTTTCGCAAGCTACAGAAAATAACTTTGACCTCGGCCCAACGTGGTTTTGGCCAGAGTTTCAACCGCAATTAAATGCGATTATTAAAACCCTAAACCTAGAAACATTTGCCCAGTACGAGCAAGGCAATACGTTAGTAGAGCGCTCACATACCCAACCGCCCACAGCGATGCGCGGTTATACGCATGCTCCTACGTCTATGCGATTAAAAGGTGGCATGGGCACTCTCATTAATGCCTTACACGCAAAGCTTAGCAACAAACAAATAGTTATCGGTGCTTTGGTAAACACAATTACCCATCAACACGACAATATTGAAGTTAACTTTAGCACCTCAAACACAGCAAATAATCAGGTAAATGTGGAGCATGTAATGCTTGCGCTACCGCCACGCTTAGCCGTAAGCCAAATAACATTTACCCCCGCATTGCCAAGCAATTTAGTAACGCAGTGGCAAAATACCGCAACCTGGATGGCACCACACGCCAAGTATATTGCTGTGTACGATACGCCATTTTGGCGTAAGCAAACGCTCTCGGGCAGCGCCCGCAGCAGTGTTGGGCCAATGGCAGAAATACACGATGCATCAAACCCAGAAGGCCAAGCCGCATTATTTGGCTTTATTGGCATACCCGCCGATGATCGAAAACGCATTAGTAATGAAGATTTAATCACACATTGTCGAGCGCAATTGGTCAGGCTTTTTGGCGCACAAGCAGCCACACCAAAAGTCGATATTATTAAAGACTGGGCACAAGACCCACTCACAGCAACGTCGCTTGATACACATGCAGCAAATACGCATGCGCCTGCTCCTTACATAACCGCGCAAAATGGCCCGTGGCATCAAAGCTTAGTAGGTATTGGTAGTGAGTGGTCGGTGCAATTTCCGGGCTACGTTGCCGGTGCGATTGATGCAGCAAATATAGGCGTTGAGCATTACTTAAAAAACGTTAAAGCGTGATGTGTAATGGCTGATGTTTGAGCTTAGCGTTTTAATGGTTTGCTCATAACGGCAGCTGATGTGGAGTTATGAGCGAGTGCGTTCATACAGGTGAGTCGTCAGTAACTTAGTAAGAATAAGAGGACACTTTCCTCTTTTTTACATGCTTATATAAATTTCAGAAAGCATAATATTTATAGCTAGCAATAACTTAAACTGTTTGCTATTAATGTAAGTTCACAAAATAAGGACATTTTCGCGATAAAATGGGGAAAGTGTCTTCTGATTAAATTGTTATGCATATAAGGATTTAGATGCGCACTTTCGGTGAAATAAATGGAGTTAGTCCAGGTGATATCTTTGATAATAGAGAGTCTTTAGCTAAAGCTAAAGTTCACCCTCCTTTAGTTGCAGGAATAAGTGGTGGTAAAAATGAAGGTGCTAACTCGATCGTACTTTCTGGAGGGTATGAGGATGACGAAGATTTTGGTAACGTCATTATTTATACGGGCGCTGGAGGTCAACAAAATGGTAAACAGGTTTCAGATCAAGAGCTAGATGGTGTAAACCTAGCTTTAGCTAAAAGCAAAATTGAAAATCTTCCAGTCCGAGTAACTCGTGGACACAAACATCAAAATGAATTAAGCCCAATAAAAGGCTACCGATATGCAGGGCTATATCACGTAGAAAACTACTGGTACGAAACAGGAAAATCTGGGTATAAGGTTTGGAGATACAGGTTAATTGCTCAAGAGGGCTCACCTGCTGACTACATAGTAAAAGAGCCATCTGGCGAATATGATGCTCCAGGTAGAAAACCATCAACAGTTAATCGTATTGTAAGAAACTATCAAAAAGCTAAGAATGTAAAGTCTTGGCATAACTACAAATGCCAAGTATGTGGGGTAGCAATTGAAACCAGTGCTGGTTTATACGCTGAAGCAGCTCACATTAAACCTTTAGGTGAACCACATAACGGACCTGATATAGAGAGCAACCTTTTGTGTTTATGCCCTAACCACCATGTTATGCTTGACAATGGTGGCTTTGCTATAAGTGATAATTTAGATCTGGTAGGTATTGAGGGTAAACTTAATGTTGTAAAAAAACACCTCATCAATATCGACTTTATTAGGTACCATCGAGATCATTATCACACAAATGCATAACAAGCTGTTTAATAAGGACAAAATACAGTTGGCTTTTGCTCCTTCGTCGCTTAATTTTAGCCAACTATATTTTGCCCATTAAGAGGGCGTTATGCATCAAAGGAACTATCGTGCAAAAATTATCATTAAGTTCAGTTAAAAGGTGGCATTGGTATGGAAATCAATATTATTTGCCGTTTTCAATCAAAACACATTGTCCTGAATGTTCAGAGCAAGTAATTTTTAAATTGGAAAACCCTGTAAATGACATGCAATTTCGTAAGGCTTTCAATTTCTCTTCGCCTTGTCCTTCTTGTGACCATGATGCAAATTTTTACTGTATGGGGCCTAAATCAAAAACCGACGAGGTTATAGATTTAGATAACCTTTATATGTATCCAGAAATGAGTTCAATACGTGCAAAAAAAGACTACACAAAATATATTCCTGAACAATTACAAGTCGCATATGAGTCTTCTCTAGTTTCCTATAATTCAAAAAACTATATAGCTACAGCCGTAGGCTGTAGAAGAACGTTAGAGGGGATATTTTATTATTTACTTCCTGAAGGCGAACGAAAAAATAATTTAGCAAGTGCAATTGAAGCTGCTAAAGGCTATGTAGATTGGATCGAGCCCCTAAACAATTTGGCGCACCTTATAAGGAAAGGTGGAAATTTAGGTGCACATTTTGACGAGAGTAAAGAGCCAAATGAAGAAGTAGCAAAAGCTATGATAGATCTATTGGAATATCTCTTCGAATATATTTATGAATTACCTACCAATATTAAAGATCTTGAATCACATATAGCAGGTGTTTAGTTTTTATAAACCGATCTTTTGCTAAATAACAAGGCAATCAAGCGGGTTTATGCTGTTTACTCAGTTTCGCTTCGCTACACATTTTAGCCCCTTATTGGGGCGGTGTGAGCCCAAGCATTAATCAAAAACAATGGAGTGTAAATGATATTATCTGATTGGCTAACTTTAGCTTCAAGTACAGCAGCTATGTGTGCTGCTATTATTTCTTTTTTTACATTGTTCGAATTATTTAAACAACGTAAGGCTAGCTATAAACCTGATTTGTGTATTTTGAAACGTTACTTTTCTGTCAAAGTAAAAGGTACTTCAAGTGATTGGTATCTTGCTGGCTCTTCTCGAGAGCAACAAGCATCGATCAAATTAGTTAATGTTGGAGTTGGTGCTGCAAAGAATATAAATGCTAATTGGACTTTTAATTTAAATAGTCTCATTGAAGAAATTAATAAATTAGCTCAAAAGGCTCATCGAAACTTTTATATTGAAAAAAAGGATCATTTTTTATCAATCGAAGCACATGATAAGTCCAACTCTATGATAAATGCCAAAATGACTGATTTTCAATTTGAGTATTTGTTGGCTTCTGCGCAAGACCCGCAAGGTACTACACTAAACTTGCCTCCGAGCTATTCATATTTACTACCCATTTATATTGGGCTTCACAGGGAATTAGAACTTAATTTTAACGACATAAAAATCCCTTCCCTTGAGCTCAATCTTTCATACAATGACATAGGAAAAAATCAGTATACTTCAAAGCATAATGTTAAATGTGATTTCCATATGTTTTCTCGTAACAAAGATGAGAATGAACATTTGTTCGAGCTTTATTTAATAGAGGACTCATAATAAAGTGAATGGGGTCAAATCTTGACTTCATACACCAAGGTTTACCAATGACCGTTTATGGCTGTGAGTTCAACTACTCGATGCAACATAAAATGTTGATAATAAATGAACAGGCATTTTACTGTGTCGGATGGCGCTTCGCTTATCCGACCTACACAGGCACATACCTAACAGCTCAAGTTAATCCCCCAAATTATTAATTCACTTTACCGCCCTACATTTAACGGCAAAGCCATTTACACATTCGAGCGTGTTGATTCTATAAACCCTTTTACATAATCAAGCTGTAAGTCGTCATCGCGCACGCCTACATTCACGCTTTTTTGAAGCCCTTTATTACCTATGCGGATGCCTTTTATGCCTAAACGGCTTTCGTGCGATGACACTAGCCACTCGGGTAATGCTGCCACGCCCCGATTGGCAGACACTAATTGCAGCATCATTTCGGTGGTTTCTATGGGTACTCTGCGTTTGGGTTGCACGTTAGCGGGGTCTAAAAATCGGGTATATACATCTAAGCGGTTGTAGCCTACGGGCACGGTATAAAGTATTTGGTCTTCGAGATCGTGTGCTGTAACAAACGTTTTGTTGTATAGCGGGTTTTGCTCGCTCACTACAATACATAAATTGTAGTTAAATACCGACCTAAAGTTTAAACCCTCTGTATTTACGGGGTCGGGGGTTATTAGTACATCTATTTCGTTGGCTTTTAGCGCTGCTATGCCATCAAATCTAAAGGCACTTTTTATTTCTACGTCTACCTCTGGCCATGCTTTTAAAAATTGCTGAATTTTACCCATTAACCATTGCTCACACGGGTGGCACTCCATTCCTATGCGCATTATTCCTCGCCGGCCTTGGGCAAACTCTTGCAGTACTCGCTCTGCATATTCGAACTCTGCGACCATTTTGTCTGCAAGCGAGAGTAAATAAAGCCCCGCCTGAGAATACACAAGCGTATTGCCTTTACGGTGCCACAGCTTAACGCCAAATCGGCGCTCTAATTTAGCAATAGTATGGCTCACAGCCGACTGGCTTAAGTTTAAACTTTCGGCCGCGGCGGTCACGCTTTTAAGGCGATTAACCTCTTTAATGATGTGTAGATGATTACGTTCAAGCATTATGATTTATATTCATTCCAAAACCAGTTTTTACCATTAGTGTTCATAATGGTGTTTTGGTAATGTTATCACATTACATAACCAAGTCTACGCGCTTTGCTATTTGTGCTATGTATACTCAACAGCAAAACGCCTACCAATTTACGGATCGTCGGGAGACACAACACATGATCAACGACTCTATCTATACTTTTATATTAATAGGTATAGGGGGCACACTAGTGTTAGATATTTACGCGGGGTTACTCGCTAAGTTTTTTGCTTTACCCGCCACAAATTGGCGATTAGTCGGGCGCTGGGTAGGCCATATGAAGTCGGGACAATTTTATCAGCCTGCGCTACCTAAGGCCGAAAAAATACCGGGTGAGCTTGCCATTGGATGGGTTGTACATTACCTAATTGGCATAACGTACGGTTTAATATTAATGGTGTGTGTAAACACCCAATGGCTTGATTTGCCAACCATACTACCTGCTTTACTTGTTGCATGGTTTGGCATAGTTGCCCCCTTTTTTATTATGATGCCAGGCATGGGGGCGGGCATGGCCGGTGCAAAAACACCTAACCCTACAGTTACGCGCATAAAAAGCTTTGCAGGGCACACTGTATTTGGCTTGGGCATGTTTTTAACCGCACTGGTTTTAGCATAATTTTAAGTAGGAAAGCAGTACATGAACATTTTAAATTTAAGCACCTATTCTGCGCATATTAAAATAGTGGGCTTAATAGCTATTGTTATTTCAATAGCTGCGTGGAGCACTGATTTATTAGGCATTGTGTATGTGTGCCCCTATTGTAGAGTGCAGCGCTCAGTTATTGGCCTTTTAGGTTTATTAATAATAACGCCTGCGGTTACACACTGGATAGGCAAATATTTTGCTTTAGTAATTGGTTTTTTTGGCGCAATAGTGGCCGCCAATCAGCACTTTATGGGCTGGAAAAAAATATCAGCAGGCACCTTTGAATTTAAAGATAACCTGTTAGTTGACCCATTTATTTTATCGGCCTTTGCACTAACAGGTATTATTGGGCTCACTTATTTAGCAGTAACAGCCGCTAAGCTACCCGCTAAAACGGTTTAACATTCACCAAAGGCACATACACACTCATTGCGCTGTTTGTAGGGTTATAGACCTACTACGGCGCTGCGCCTTTCCATTAAAGCTACATTGCGCCATACGCCATGCAGCTGTCCTAATTTTTCTCGGTTTCCAACTTGCCTAAAACCATTACGAGTATGTAGAGCAATGCTGTTTATGTTTTCAGGGAATAAACTGGCTTGTAGCATCCATATACCGTTACTTTCTGATTCATTAATGAGTGCACAAAGCAATGCGTGCCCTAAACCTTTACCTTGGGCTTGGTTTGCAACATATACACTTACCTCGGCAACGCCCGAGTATACCTCACGGCTAGAAACCGCAGATAACCCGGCCCAGCCAAGCACCTTTTCATTCTCAACTGCTACAAGACGACAACAGTTGAGCATAGAACTATTCCATTGCTCCCAACTTTTAGCTTCAGTTTGAAACGTCGCGTTGCCGGTATCAATACCTTGCTGATATATGTTTTGAACGGCTAAAAAGTCGTTCTCTGCAAATGGTCTTATGATGACAGTATTTCCTTTCAACTATTATTATTCCTTAAAATTAGCGGTCTACTTATCAATGAGTTAACGGCTAATTTTAATAACCGCTAACATGTCGTCTTCGTCCTCATCGAGGCCAACCTCCTCAAACCCAAAGCTTGAATAAAAGTCTTTAGCTATTGGGTTTTGCGGGTTATAACAAATTTCGATTTGTTCAAGCTTAGAAATCGTTTTAATCTCTTCAATTGCCATAGCCAGAGCTTTGCGCCCAATGCCTTTATTTTGATGAATTTGATCAACCATAAAGCGCCAAATAGAAACCTTTGTAGGGGTTTCTTGTACCCACATAAAAAAGCCAACAGGTGTACTATTTAAGTAAATCGCTTTACAGGTGTACCCGCTATTGTAGTGCGCCTCAACCAACGACCACATATTACACGCTACGTATTCTTGTTGTGTTTTAGCAACCTCTAAATCGCATACGGCTTCGTAGTTATCGGCGGTGATATCTTCCAATGACAGTGTCATGTTTTTCCTTAAAAATAAATTATTTATATAACTAACCTGAACTTACCAGTATCTGTACCTATAAACAATAAATGGCTTTACCAACCCAATAGAGCCTTAATTATTATCTTTTTAGGATACGGTCAATATGTTATATTATAACAATTGATGTGTTTAGCTCTATTTTGAATAAGGGTTAGCTTATGAAAACGTTTACAAAAAGGCTGAGTGTTGCCCTGCTATTAAGTATGGGCTTTAGTGCTCATGCTCAAAAACATGTGCATGGAGAAGGTGAGTTACTTATTGCTCAAGAGGGTAGCGTGCTGCAAATGCAGTTTATTATTCCTGCTGCTGATGCGCTAGGTTTTGAGCACCAAGCTGCAAACTCAGCAGATAAAAATGCTATTGATGTACTTGCTCAGCAATTAAAAAATAGCAGCCACGCTATTGATATAAAAGGGCAGTGTATTTTACAAAGCACCGAAAACTCACTGGCTCACAGCCACAGTGAGCACGATGAGCACGATGAGCACGATGAGCACGATGAGCACGATCATCATAATGTTGAAGCCACCTACAATTTTAACTGCAAAACGCCGGTTTTAGGCTTTTCGGTCACGTTGTTTAAGTTAATGCCGTCACTTAATGCGCTTAACGTGCAGTGGATTAGTAACACAGGGCAAAGCTCAACAGAGGTGACGCGCAATAACCCTGTTATTAGTTGGCAAAGCTAATATTTGGCCACCAATACTCCCACATAACTTGCTAATTAAAAGAGCTTATAAGCATGAAAAGCCAACTTATAAAAAATGCCAGTGTAGTAAACCAAGGTATAATAAAAACCTTAGATGTACGTATTACTAACCAATTTATTGAATGCATTGCCCCTAATATCACCCCGAGCGAAAACGATGATGTAATTGACGCAAAAGGCGCGTACTTACTCCCAGGCATGATAGATGACCAAGTACATTTTAGAGAGCCAGGCCTTACCCATAAAGGCTCTATATTAACTGAGTCGCGCGCGGCAGTGGCCGGCGGAATAACCAGTTATATGGAAATGCCTAATGTTAACCCTTCAACCACAAACAAAGCTGCGCTTGAGGCTAAATACGCCATAGCCGAGCAGCACTCTTATGCTAATTACTCTTTTTACCTTGGCGCTACAGAGCACAATTTAGATGACATTAAAGCGCTCGACCCTAAAAAAGTATGTGGCGTAAAGGTGTTTATGGGCGCCTCTACCGGTAATTTATTAGTAGAGAACCCACAAGCACTTGAGGGGATATTTCGCGAATGCCCAGTGCTTATAGTTACCCACTGCGAAGATGGAAAAACCATTAGCAAAAACAATCAGCGCTATGAGCAACAAGGCATTGTGCCTAGTATTACCGACCATCCAAAAATTCGTGACGATGAGGCGTGTTATGCCTCATCGTCATATGCGGTGTCGCTTGCTAAAAAATACAATGCGCAATTGCATGTATTGCACATAACTACCGAAAAAGAGCTGAGTTTATTTACTAAAGGCGATATAGCCAATAAAAGTATTACTGCAGAAGCCTGTGTGCACCATTTATATTTTAGCGAGCAAGATTACCCAGCCTTAGGCAACTTAATAAAATGTAACCCTGCCATAAAAGCTAAAACCGATCGCGATGCGCTTATAAACGCGGTTAAAAATAATCAAATAGATATTATTGCCACCGACCATGCTCCGCATACATGGCAAGAAAAACAAACTGATTATATTAACGCGCCAGCAGGCTTACCCTTAGTAGAGCACGCACTTTTAAGCTTACTAGAACACGTTAAACACAACCGCTTGAGCATTGAACAAGTAGTAGAAAAAACCGCACATAACCCCGCGCTGCGTTTTAAAGTAGATAAACGCGGCTTTATAAAAGAGGGTTACTACGCCGACCTAGTGCTTGTAAGTACACAGCAAACTACAAAGGTGAGCCATGACGCTTGCCGCTACCTTTGCGGTTGGACGCCTTTTAATGGCGTTGAGTTTTCATCAAAAATAGTAAGCACGTGGGTTAATGGCGAGCGCCTTTACGATGGCAAAACGGTCTCTAAACCAAGCAAACCTGCCATGCCTCTTGTTTTTAATCGTTAATTGGAATAGTTAAATTTATGAATGCTAAAAGCCATTTGCCAGATATTACTTCGCAGAATAATTCTTTGAATGCACAACCTTTACAATGGGTAGGGATGGAAGGAATTTCGCTGCCTTTGCATGTTTTACCACACGATGGCGAACCTATCCATACGCATGCCAAAGCCGACATATTTGTAAGTTTAAATAAAGCCGAAGCCAAAGGCATACATATGTCGCGTTTGTATTTGCATCTTAAAGAGCAGCTCGTAAACCAGCCTTTAACAGGCGAAAGTTTAACAGCGTTATTAAATACTATGCTGCACTCTCAGCAAGGCCTAAGCTTAAGCGCTAAAGTAAATTTAGCCTTTGAGTTAACACTTAATAAGTCTGCGCTTTTATCAAATCAGTCGGGGTATCAGGCGTACCCAGTGAATGTATGTAAAACCATTGAAGACGGTGAAATTAATACCGAGCTTAGCCTTACTATTGCTTATTCAAGCACGTGCCCGTGCTCAGCCGCGCTATCGCGAAAAGCATTAAGCGATGCCGTAGCAGAGCAATTTACAGAGCAGCACGTTGATAAAAACGCATTGCTAGAGTGGCTATCATCAGAGCAAGGCAGTATTGCTACACCACACAGCCAACGCTCATACGCGTACATAACAATGCGTATTAAAGGTGAAGAGCTTCTTGACTTACCTGCACTTATTACACAACTAGAAAGTGCGATTGGTACGCCTGTTCAAACCGCAGTAAAACGCGAAGACGAACAAGCATTTGCCAAGCTCAATGCCGAAAACTTACTTTTTTGCGAAGATGCCGCCCGCAGAATCAAACAGGCCTTACAGCTAAAAAACAACATTTGCGACTACCACTTTAAAGTTGAACACCAAGAAAGCTTACACGCTCACAACGCTGTTGTGTACGACCAAAAGTTTTCGCAGCAGCGTGTTATTTAAAACCTTAATTTGCATATTTAGTAGGATAAAAAATGTTAAGAAAAAACCCAAACGGCCACATGCCAAGCGTCGCACAAAGCGCATTTATAGACCCAACAGCCATTGTGTGTGGCAAAGTAATAATTGAAGACAATGTATTTATTGGCCCTTATGCGGTTATTCGCGCCGATGAAGTAGACGACACTGGCGATATGCAGCCAATTATTATTTAAAAAAATTCAAACATACAAGATGGCGTGGTTATACATTCTAAATCGGGTGCCGCTGTATCCATTGGTGAGCGCACGTCTATAGCGCATCGCTCTATTATTCATGGCCCGTGCAGCGTAGGGGATGATGTATTTATTGGCTTTAATTCGGTAGTATTTAGATCGCATGTGGGAAATGGGTGTGTAGTTAGGCATAACTGCGTTGTTGATGGATTAGATTTACCTAAAGATTTTCATGTACCGCCAATGACCAATATAGAACCCGACTTTGATTTAAACAGCATAAGCAAAGTGCCGCCAGAATATTCAACATTTTCTGAATCGGTGGTGTCTGCAAATCACGATTTGGTAAAAGGTTACAAGAAATTGGCTAATGAACTTTAATAAGCAAACGCTAAAAGCAATACCCACTAATATTATTAGTGGGTTTTTAGGTGCCGGAAAAACCAGCGCTATTGTATCGCTACTTAAAACCAAACCACGCACTGAGCGCTGGGCGGTATTAGTAAACGAGTTTGGCGAAGTAGGTATTGATGGCGCGCTACTTAATGGGCAACAAAGCCCAAACAGCGGCATATTTATTCGCGAAGTACCCGGTGGCTGTATGTGCTGTACCGCCGGCGTGCCAATGCAAGTTGCTCTTAATCAGCTGCTAAAACAAGCAAACCCAGATAGACTTTTAATTGAACCCACAGGGCTTGGCCACCCAAAAGAAGTATTACAAACACTTTCATCATCGCATTATAAAAATGTACTGAGCTTACAAAAAACAGTTACTTTAGTTGATGCCAGAAAGCTCAATGACTCGCGTTATACAAGCCACGCTACGTTTAATCAGCAAATTGATATTGCAGATATTATTGTAGGTAACAAACACGATTTATACGCTCAAAATGACGCTGAAACATTAACTGATTACGTAATAAACCGCGCAAACCAAACACAGCAAATAGTGTTTACTACACAAGGTGAAATAGCACCTGAGTTGTTACAAGGTGAGTGCGGCTATAATCAATCGGCGCCTTGCACTGCGCATGCTCATACAAACTCAGGCATTAGTACCCGCGAAGCGCCGTTACCCACAAATGGCATACTGTGCATTAAAAATAGCGCTCAAGGCTATCAAAGTATTGGCTGGCGTATTAGTGCAGCACACATATTTAGTAAAACCGCGCTGCACGCTTTGTTTAGCAATTTAAGAGTAGAGCGAATTAAAGCTGTTATAAAAACAGACGAAGGGTTTGTAGGCTTTAACTTAGCGGAGCAAACCTTAACCGTTACCCCCTTAAACGATTGCCAAGAAAGTCGCATAGAAATAATAGCGATACAAATTAACTCTATGTGGGGGCAACAACTCATGAACTGCTTAATTAATAATAAAACCAACTCAGAGAAAACCAACCATGAACACATTTAATACATTAACCATTGCTTTAGTCAGTGCGCTTAGTGTTGGCTGTACATCTAACCTAGCCAAAAATACTAATGAAAGTTTTTCAGCGCAGTCTGCCTCGCAGCTACAAGCTCAAACTCTGCCTGCTTTAAAAATAGCGACTTGGAATGTTGAGCACCTTGCATACCCAATAGATACAGGTTGTAGAGCCAGAATGCCAAGCGAAATAGCAGCAATGAAAGCGTATGCAAAAAACTTAGACGCCGATATTATTGCACTACAAGAAGTGGGATCTAAAGAGGCGTTACAGCAAATATTCTCTGAAGACGACTGGCAACTAATTATGTCTAGCCGAGCAGACAGCAAAGCCTATACGTGCCGACAAACGGGGGCTTTATCAACCCAGCAAAAAGTAGCCTTTGCAGTAAAAAAAGCAATACCTGTACTCAATACAGCTCCTATAGACCAATTAGGATTAGCAAGAGCAGGGCTGCGCTACGGATTACAAATAACAGTTAATACACAGCAAGGGCCAACCGATATACTTAACGTACATATGAAAAGCGGCTGCTTTGTAGATGACTACTTAAAAAGCGACTCACCCGCGTGTAAAACCTATGCACAACAAGCACCAGTGCTTAATAGCTGGGTTGAAAAACACGAAACAGCAGGCACGCCTTACGTAATTTTAGGTGATTTTAACCACCGTATATCAGCACCTTATAATAGGCTAACCCGCACTTTATTAAGTGATGAGCGCTCAACTCGTATTACAACCAGCCAATTATTAGGGTGCCAAGCACGCTATCCTGCGCCTATCGATCACATTATTGTTGGCGGTATGAATGCACAAAATATTGAAGCGTCGGCTCAGGTACATAAATTCAAAAATATGGATAACAAAGCCATGTTGAGTGACCACTGCGCGGTATCGGTTTCACTTGCTGCTAATGCGCACTCACTGTCGTCGGCAGTGTTATGGCAAACAACCAGTAAAGAGTACAAAGCACTAGCAACTACAACCTATGAACAAGCAAAAGCTGCGGTAATGCAATTGCCAAACACAGCAAGTAACTGGGTAGCCGTGATGGATGTTGATGAAACCGTGCTTGATAACTCAGCTTATCAAAAACAAACCGAGCTCAACGGCAAAGGATATACACCACAATCTTGGCAGGCATGGGTTGCAAGCGAAAAAGCCACACTAGTACCTGGTGCTAAATCGTTTATAGAAACGGTGTATAAACACGGTGGAAAAATAGCGCTTGTAACTAACCGTAATAAGCAAAACGATTTGCACACATGGAATAATTTAAAAGCAGTAGGTTTACCTGTCACACTTAAAAACACCTGTTTAATTGGCCGTTCAGAGGCTGACAAAAACGCCGTTAATAACAACGACTTTATTAACGATAAAGACTTGCGCCGCCAACAAGTAACACAAGGCACAGCCGATTGTTTTTCACCAAGTGGGCAAAATAATAACTGGCAGCAGCCACAGGTTATTAAGTTTCAGGTGGGGGATAACATAGAAGACTTTAGCGGCGTAACACAAGAAAGCGCCAATATAAAAACGCTACAACCCAAGCTTGGTAAATCATTATTTTTACTACCAAACCCTATGTATGGTTCGTGGTAAATACTATTAAAAAGGAAGAGTAGTATGACCGATAAATCACCAGCCCCAACAGACTCAGGCTGCACTAACACAAGCTGCTGCCCGCCACCGCAAAGCCCTGTAACCCGAGGCACTCCAAAGGTAGGGCGAAACGACCCGTGTGTTTGTGGGAACGGGCGTAAATATAAAAAGTGTTGTGGTAAAAACGCATAAACTGCAGCAAAGCTGCTTTTAATTTAGGTATAAAAAAAGGGCTAACGTTACGTTAGCCCTTTTTGTATTTAATCTAAATGTAAGTTATATCAACTGGCCGCCACACTTATTTTTTGTTCAAGCGTGAAGGGCTTTGCATTTAAAATGCCGTTAATTTGAATAACAATTTCACTATTGCCTGCCTTATTTGCCACGTATTTTAAACGATGAATACCCCGGGTACTGGCAAGTTGTACAGAAGCGGCCCCAGTTAATTTAATATTTTTAGGTGCAACAAATTTTACACTTACCGCGCTGTAACGTTTAGGTATTAAGTAACTAAAGCTTGCCGTGCTGGGGTTACCCACTTTTACCTGTGCTTGTTTAGCGTGTTCAAACGAGAAATTTTGTAAAATAGGGGGCTGAAAGTGTTGCCGAGCAAAAGGATGAAACTGATTTAATCCCACGCCCGCATGAAACTCACACGCACCAGCGCCTAAAGAACTCAAAAAAGCTAAACCGCACAATCCACGTTTTATATTTATGTATTTCACTTTAATCCTCGTACGGTAAAACTCGGTCTAACTTGAGCTCGTAAGCCGATGTACCTAATTCGTTTTCTACGGTATTTATTATTATTTTTCCTTCAAACCAAAATGCGTCGTATAGGCTTTGCAGCTCAACGCCTTGCTCATATTTAACATAAATTATTTGGTTTGGCGGCGGTGGCGGCATATGCAAACACGCTCCAAAGTAAGGCACTACAAAAAACTCACTAATGCGCTTACCTTCTTCTGATTCAAGCGGCACAATAAAACCAGGCACGCGAATATTTTTATTATTATAGCTCTCAATTACTCGAGCTGAGCTTAATGCTTGCTGGTAGCGTTTATCTTGCTCGTTTTCGAAAGGCTTAGCGCCTAGGCTATCGAGTGTGTCTTGCTCTGAGCCATCTTCAATTTCTGTTAAATACTCTGGCGGATTAAGCAGTGCGTCTAAATCGTCTTTAGGCATTAACTGAATCCACTCTATTTCTTCGTAGCTTGAACTTTTAGCCACTGACTCACACGTAATTACTAAACTGGCCAAGGCTATAACAAACCAAGCAACCATTTTAGTTACATTTTTTGACATATTTTCATCTCAATTGGCTTACGGCTTTATAAAAAACGTTATAACATATCAACCATTATCAAACCATAGGAGTCTCATCTTTGCCTAATACATTCTCTTCGGCCTCAACTCCCTTTGCCATACATATTAATCAACTTAACTATAAGTACCACAAAGCCGATAAAACCTCGTTTTATATTCCTACTTGGCAATTAAAGCAGGGGGAACAGGTGTTTTTACACGGCGAATCTGGCTCAGGTAAAACCACATTACTTAATTTATTAGCAGGGGTGCTTACACCACAAAGTGGCGATATAACCTTGCTTGATCAAGCATTTTCAACGCTTTCGTCAAAAAAACGCGATAAATTTAGAGCGCAGAACACTGGCGTGGTGTTTCAGCAATTTAATTTAATACCGTATTTAAGTGTTTTAAAAAACATTCAACTTGCTAGCTACTTTGCTAAAACGGACAATACGCAAATAGAGCAAGAGGCGAGCGCTCTACTTTTAGCGCTTAAGTTACCGACTACAATTTTGCACAAAGCAGCAAATACACTAAGTGTTGGCCAGCAGCAACGTGTGGCCATTGCCCGCGCTTTAATAAATAAACCTAAACTGCTATTAGTTGACGAACCCACCTCAGCATTAGACGCCGCATCGCGCGATGCATTTATGACCTTACTCATTGATTTATGTAAGCAGCACGGCATAACGCTTGTATTTGTAAGTCATGATATGCACTTACAACAATTTTTTGAGCGCAGCGTAAATGTAACTTCGCTTTTAAAAGAGGAGGGCAGCAAATGCTAGTATCGTTAGCGTGGAGCAGCTTAGCCAGTAGACGTAAATCGGTCATACTTACTTTTTTATCATTACTAATAAGTATAAGCGTGTTGTTAAGTGTTGAGCATATTCGCCAGCAAGCCAAAGAGAGCTTTAACAGAACCATCTCTGATGTAGATATGATTGTGGGCGCACCTAGCGGGCAGTTAAACCTTTTACTTTATTCGGTATTTAGAATGGGTAGCCCCACCAGTAATATTAATTATAAAAGCTATGAAACCCTAAAAGGCAGCTCATTAGTTAAATGGGCAATACCCATTTCGTTAGGTGATTCGCACCGTGGTTTTAGAGTAATGGGCACCAATAACAGCTACTTTGAACACTTTAAATACGGCACTAAGCAACCACTTACTTTTAGTAGCGGCCAGCCATTTAACGCATTATTTGAAGCGGTGATAGGTGCCGATGTAGCCAAAAAGCTCAATTATAAAATTGGCGACAGCGTAGTGATTGCTCATGGTATTGGTAACACAAGCTTTACCCATCACGACAATACTCCCTTTATTATAAAAGGCATACTTAGCCCCACAGGCACACCGGTTGATAAAACCATACATGTAAGCTTAAACGCCATTGAGGCCATACATTTATCACCGGTAAAACAAGCTAAATTACTTAACAATGTAGACTCGGTAAACACCACACCCGGGAGCATTACCGCAGTAATGCTAGGTTTAAAGTCTAAATTTTCAACCTTTAAATTACAGCGCGATATAAACAACTATAAAGCCGATAGATTAATGGCTGTATTACCCGGTGTTGCCATGACCGAGCTTTGGCAAATGATGGCAACGGTTGAAAACCTATTACGCATTATTGGTATTTTGGTATTGGTATCGTCGTTATTTGGCTTATCAACCATGTTACTTTCCTCTATGGCGCAGCGTAAAAACGAAATTGCCGTACTACGTGTATTGGGCGCAGGGCCAA
Organism: Pseudoalteromonas sp. S3178; assembly: GCF_005886985.1. NCBI lineage: Bacteria > Pseudomonadati > Pseudomonadota > Gammaproteobacteria > Alteromonadales > Pseudoalteromonadaceae > Pseudoalteromonas > Pseudoalteromonas sp. S3178. The sequence goes on from NZ_PNCW01000036.1 coordinate 88,414, forward strand.
GCGTTATTTTTAGCTTAGTACTGGTAGAGGCCTTAATTTTAGTAATACTGGCAAGCGCAGCTGCAACGGCTTTACTTAGCTTAACCTTATGGCTTTTAGGTGATTGGCTAGGCGCCACGTACGGCTTATTTTTAAATGCAAACATGCTTAATGTAGAAACACTAAAAGTAATAACCGTGATTACTGTTGCCGCTATTATTACCTCAGCTATACCCGCGTATGAGGCCTATAAAAATGCCCTGCATAGCTCGCTTGGTGCTAAAAGTTAGCACCTTTAAAAATTGAACCTCCTAATAAAAAAGGCCGCAGTAATAAATACTGCGGCCTTTGTTTTAAACTATGTACTTTAAGCTAAGTGCGACTTAGTAAGCGCCTGCGCTGTAAATAAGCTCGTAGCTGTGGCTGTAAATCTCAAGGATGTTACCAAATGGGTCTTCCATGTAGATCATGCGGTACGGCTTTTCGCCAGGGTAGTAGTAACGAGGCTCTGGCATACGTTTTTTACCGCCTGCAGCAACAATACGATCCGCTAAGCCTTCTACATCTGGGTCTTGTACACAAAAATGAAAGATACCGGTTTTCCAGTATTCAAAATTGTCTTTAGGGTTTTCTTGGTCTTTAAATTCAAAAATTTCTACACCAATACGGTCGCCTGTTGAAAGGTGCGCTATTTTAAATTTTTCCCAATCTGGACCAAATACATCGGTACACATTTCGCCAATGGGGCTGTTATCTTCAGTGATCACGGTAGGCTCCATTATGGTGTACCAGCCCATCACCTTAGTGTAAAACTCTACTGCTTTTTCAACATCCGGTACTGAAATACCAATGTGCGAAAAACTACGTGGATATGTATGACTCATAATATGTCCTCTTTAACGTGTGGCTTATCTTAGTTGATGGAGTTAGTTTACGAACTAGCCTTTATTAAGTAAAATTATCATTAATCATCATTTTGAGTATGTTTTGTAATGATAAACCCTACATGGTTAAACACGTTTTGTACGTTGGTTGAGGTAAATCACTTTACCCAAACCGCCGAGCGCCTTTTTATGACCCAATCTGGCGTGAGCCAGCATATTAAAAAGCTAGAGCAGCAAGTAAACTGCGCGCTATTAGAGCGCCACGGCAAACAATTTACCCTTACCGTACATGGGCAAAACTTATATCAGCAAGGCAGTTTGCTATTAAAAGAATGGCAATTTTTAGAGCAACAATTAAAAGATGACTCGCCTTACAGCGGCCTTGTAAAAATACAATCACCAGGTAGTTGTGGGCTTAAGTTTTATAGCCAGCTATTAGCATTGCAGGCTGAGCATACCGAGCTAAATATTGATTATCGCTTTGCACCCAATACAAGTGTAGAGCAAGCTGTGGCAAACCACAGTGCCGACATAGGCTTTTTAACCCAAGCCCCCACGTTTAGCGAAGTTACTAGCCACAAAATTGGTAAAGAAGCCTTACTACTTGTCACCCCCGCACATATTAAAAACCCAACGTGGGAGGTTTTATGTGAGCTTGGCTTTATTGGCCACCCCGATGCAAAACACCACGCGCAGCTATTACTTAGCGAAAACTACAGTGAGTTTGAACATGTTGATCAAATTAAGCGCACGGGGTTTTCTAACCAAATAAGTTTAATACTGGAGCCGGTAAGTTTAGGGCTGGGTTTTACGGTTTTACCTGCGCATGCTGTTAGCGCATTTAATAAACCTACGCTTATTAAAACGCATCATTTAGCTAATCCAATCAGTGAAAATATTTATGTATGCCATCACCGAAATAGGCCAATGGCAAAGCGCATGAATACCGTAATTGAAGCAATAAAAGCAGAGGAATAAATTTAAAAAAGGCAGTACAGTCAGCTTTTATTTGCTGTACTACCTCTTTGGTTTTAGAGAGTTTAAACCTTAGACATATAGGCGCTTACATACGCCTTATTTTTAAATACCAGCCACAAAGTAAGCGCTATGAGGCCAATACTTAGCTGAATAAACCCTAAGTTTTTAATTAACGTATCTGCATTAAGCGATACAAGCGCCATGCCTATTGCGCCTGCAATCATAGAGCAAAACTGAATAACAGCTACAGCAGAGCCCGTATCCGTTGTTTGCTGCTCTAACATTAAATTAGTACCGGGCACGCGGGTAATAATAACGGTTAAAGTAGCTATTGCTGCCAGCGCACCAAAAATCCAAGGCGATAAACCGCCTATAAAAATAGTGCTAACACCACATGCTGTGAGTATTACAAAGCTAGCGGTAATTATTTTTTTTATAGATACACGCGCAGAAAGCCGCATATAAAGCGTTGGCCCAAATGACGCACACAGCGCATTAGCTGCAAAAGCATAACTAAAGGCTTGCTCAGATAAACCAAAGCCATTTATATACACGTACGAACCCGCAGCTAAAAACGACATTAACGCCATAGGAACAATAGTAAAAACAGCCAATAACGATAAAAATGGCGGATTTTTAACAACCACAGCTAAACGCCCCCACGACTGAAACACAGACCCTGCGTAGCGTGTATGCAAGGTTTCGCGGTAATAAAAGGTAAAAAGCATAGCCAACGAGCCAAATACCGCCAAAGCAGCAAACATCATATGCCAATTAGCAATTTTTAATAGCAATGCGCCCAGTACAGGGGCAACCATAGGAGCAATAATAACCAGCGACATAATAGTGGCTATAATTTTTTCTCGCTCGCGGCCATCGTACAAATCTTTAACTATTGCCGTAGCTACAACCGTTACAGCACTTCCGCCAAAGGCTTGTAATAAGCGAGCACCTATCAGCATTTCTACAAAGTTAGATAAAGCGCAAAGTACGCTGCCTATTACGTATATTCCAAGGCCCGTTAGTAAAATAGGTTTACGACCAAACTTTTCGCTCAGCGGTCCCCAAAATAATAATCCTATTGCGTAGGCGGCAAAATATACGCTAAGCGTTAAGTTAACCATGGCCTGGTTGGTATTTAGTTTCTCAACCATAGTAGGTAAGGCAGGTAAATATAAATCGGTAGTTAAAGGGGGAATGCACTAATAATAACTAAAAAAATTAACGTGCCAGTTTTGCCTAATACAGGCTGTTCTACTTTCAAACTAAACTCCAAACAAAAACAAAATAACTGACGAATACACAATCTTGCATATAAATAACGAGGTAAGTAAAAAGCACGACTGCACTCGTTAACTATTTTATATACTCTTAGCTCATGAGTATATTGCTCATTTTTTGATGCACATTTTGTTATGGCTGGCTATTACCTTACCGGTAACAGCCCTGTGAGTTTAATTTATGCTGTACGCTTAGGCTTTTGCTTAATTGCCAGTATGCTTTGCTTAGTTTGTAAATACACTTTGTGCACTGCAAAGGTTAGTAAACCCATAAGGGCCATTAAGCACAGTGTTGGCCATAGTGATTGTGTGTGATAACCAAACACGCCCATAAGCCAGCAAATTAGCACCCATTGAATAATGTAAAGGGCCGTTACATGTTTACTCGCATACAAAAGAGCCCGTGTAATAGGGCCGTTGAATTTATTAGCAAATACATACTCTATTACAGCTAAACCAAATAAATTTAAACCGATTAAATAAATAATACCGCCGCCATTTAAATGGAAAAAATTGCCAAACTGTCCCTTAAAATCAGCAATAAGCCACGTTGTACCAACAATTAATAATGCAGCACCTAACTTTGCGCATACACTAAATAAGTACGCAGCATTATGCTCGCTATTTATGTATAAACGCCCAAGCACATAGCCGGTTAATATAGCGCTTATCCATGGAAATACCGGAAAATAAACTTGGTAGTTATTAGCAAAAAACAAATCGCTAATATACGGCGAAAGCGCGAACTGCTGGCCCCTTACAAACTGGCTTACAAGTGCAATAGCAATGGCTAAGCATGCAATCCATACGGTTTTCCAACGGGCAATATTAAGTGCCCCAAACAGCAATAAGCTTACTCCGGCAAGTTGTAAAATATCACCTGTAAGGACCATAAATTGTAATTGCCCCGCACTCAATGGACTTTGCCAGCCATAGGCATTTATAAATGCCTCTGGCATGGTGTTAAATACCTCAATGGGTAGCCAAAACTTTGCCGCATTCATTAAATAAGCAAGTAGTAAAAGCTGTATGCCGCGCTTAATTAATAACATGGGTGTTTGCCTGCGCGAAAGTGCCATAGATAGCCCCATAGCCACCAAAAACGAGGCTGTGCCTTTACCAAGTATATGAATAACAGCGCCAAATAGGCTTTCACTTTGAAGCGTTGTGCTCGAGTACATCCATAGGGTATGTACCAAAATCATAATAAAAACGCTCGCACCTCGGGCAAGGTCAATCGTTTTAAGACGTGTGTTCATTGGTTTTAATATCCTTTTTTGGGCAGGTTTGGCATTTTTTGTAACCTGCTAAATAATAACGACAGCACGTTAAGCGCCTAGGCGTTAATTTAAATGGGGTGTTTAAATTAAAGTGATTATTGATTAAGTTATGTAGCTGTTGATGGCAATGTGTAATGTGCTCAGCACTTGCTAAATTTAAGCTATGAGCGCGCTCAAATGCGCTGTTAAGGGTGTCGATTAATAAGCGTCCTTGCTCTTTTTTACCCAGCGCATAATCGGTATTTATCCACTTACCTACACAGCTAATAAACTCAATAAGTGCAGTGTTTTGCTCAGTTTTACTTAATAAAGGCGCGCCTGTAAGGGTAAACCCTCGGCTATAGGCGCCGCTCATTTTTAACTGTAAGTGCATGGGGTTATGCGCGTTGTGTTTGCACGTATGCCAATAACAATAGGCATAAATAGCTTGCCAACAAAGCTGCAAATATAAATGCCGGCTAATAAATTGCGTAGGCGCATGGGGGTAATGCGCCTTGCAATGAACCGCTAATTTGCGCACTAAATCTAAGCTTGGATGAGCCGCAGCAACTGGCTCATTTGGGCAAAATAAAAAGTGCGAAAGGGTGTTAGGCTTAGCCATACAGCTTTGCCGATACCGGGTTATCTAAATTCCCGGCAAACTGTAAGCTGCCTGCGGGGTCGGTTAAATCAACCATTTGCTTATTATTGCCAAGCTGTAAGCGGTTTAAGCAAGAGTGTGCAAATTCATCACTAAAAAAGTCATACTCTTTAAAGCGCTCATTTAAGGCTGGGTTGGCTTGTTGATACGCGTTTACACTTTGCGCAACGCCTTGCCAAAAATCGTGCTCGGTAATGCGCGCTTCTCTTACTAAAATAGCGACTAGGTATCTAAAAAAGCAGTCAAATACGTCGGTAAATATACTTAGTAATTCAAGCTCTTTAGGCATAGCAATATGAATACGCGACACTTCCTCAGGTAAAGACTCAGTGCTATTAAGCAGCGCGACTTCTTCGCCTATGTCTTTCATATAAACACCCACAGGCACTGAATTTTTAAGCTTTAAAATGAGGTTTTCGCCGTGGGGCATAAACACTAATTTATGGGCATAAAAACAATGCACTAAAGGAATAAGGTAGGCGTTAAAATAGCTTTGCAGCCAAGCATGTGTGGTTAAACCGCTTTGATCTATTAATGCGCCTGCCATACTTTTACCGTTGTTATCTAGGTGCAGCAATGCGGCCATGGTGGTGAGCTGCTCATTATTTTGTAAATTATGGTTTGGGTTTTCGCGCCATAAACACGCAAACATTTTACGATACGGCGTATCACCGAGTGCACTTTGCTCAAAGGTGTGATGCGCATAACCTAACGTGGCGTACTCTCTAAGTGCTGTAAAGTTACACGCGCTAAGTGTTGGGTCGTGGTTTACTTTATTAAACACCCAATCATTTATAGCCGGAGTGACCGCCATATATGCACGCGAAAGCCCGCGCATAAAGCCCATATTTAAAATAGACAGCGCCACTTTTAAATACGGTTTATGCGGGTGTGAGCAGTTATATAACGTACGAATAGATTGCTGCGCTTGATATAAATCGTCACCTTCTCCTAAATACACTAAGCGGTTATTGGCAAACTCGTTGGCAAACACCACACTTAATTTATGCTGGTACTGCCACGGATGAGCCGGCATAAATAGGTAGTCGTCGGGGTTTAGGTTTTGCGCTTTTAGCGCTTTGTTAAACGCATCACGAGTGGTTAAATCAAGCTCGCCACTAATATGGCTTGGGTAGTCACTAAAGTATTCACTATAAGCAAAATCACATACTGTTTTGTGCGCCGCTAACCACAGCACTTTAAACGGTTTACCCACTTCTGGCGCATAGCGTAAAAAGTCGCTTTTGCTAAAACCAATTCGGCCATTATTAGCCACAAATGCAGGGTGGCCTTCGCTCATTGCAGCCTCTATTTGTTGCAGCCCTAATTTCGCAAGTTCGGCTGCGCTAAGCGTGTTGTTTTCGCGTTTATAACAGGCACTGGCAAGTGTGGCGTTAAGCTCTTCAAGGTAGGTGGCTAAACGCTCACCAGTTAAACCCAGCGCAGGGCCTTGCACACTAAAAAAGTGCAGTACATCAAGCGCTACTTGCTCATTGTTAAGGTTATAAAAACATAAGCTTGGCTCGTCTATATCTATGTGGTTAAGCGCCATAGCGCGGCCATTAAATAAAAAGTAACCCCCTTCAATATTGACTTTAAAACCTTGCTGGGTTTGCTCTTCAACCAATAAGCGCTCGTGTACAAGCTCGCTAATGGCTTTACTTTGTAAGTGCCTATTTGCCCACTGCCAGTGATCAAACTTTACATAGTCGGTGTTTATTGGCGTTTGCGATTTGTGATGTAAATCTATATGCGTTTCAAACGTGGCTTTATTACAAAGCCCAAGGTATGCGTTTTTATCACCCAGGGTTATTTGCTGGGTATGCACAAACCCTAAACGTTTATTTAAGGTATGAATTTTACTATTGGCAATATCGGGCTCTACCACTACGCGCGCATCATCATTATGGGCAAAAATACTCCTTAATACACACTGCATTATTTCAAAACTAAAATGGCGTTTAGGCTTTGTATTTGGGGCAAGTAAAATATGCATGCCCGTATCGTTTGGCATTACCTCATAGGCAGCTGCGAGTAGCTTGTCGTGCTTTGGGCTGTAAAGCTCAACAAGGGCAAGTAGCTCATTATTTTGTTCAATAACATACGCATGATGATGCGGGTTGTTTATTATATCTTGATAGGCGCTGCACATTTGCTCGGGTGTGTGTTTACTCATACCCCAAAAATGCGCATAAGGCAGTTTAAGCCACTGGCAAATAATAGGCATGTCGCTTTGCTGTAGTAACCGCATAGTCACATTACCTGTGTGTTGTAACGTGGTTACAAAAGATGAAAAATACATAAAAACTCCTAAATCTTTTAATTATTAAGTGGCTGTGTGGCAGTGCGGCCAACAAATTTAACCCGCCATAGCAAAATAGCGCCAAGGCTTGCAAAGCCAATGGCAGCAAAGTAAAAAGGCACGGTTGTACTAAAATATTCCACACTCATACCCACCAATAACGACGCTAAAATAACGCCAATATTTTGCGCAACATGCACTTTGGCAAAATCACTGCCGTAGTGAGCAGGCTCACTTTTAGCAAATAACATAACCTCTAATAAAACCATTACTTGAAACAGCGCTATACCGTATAAAACGCGCGAGCTGACAACTAACCACACCGACTCTTGCGCCTGTAAATAAAGCCCAATAGCGCCAAAAATAAGCGCACACGAAAACGTACTAGTTCGGCTAAGTGTAGGAAGAGGTAAGTGCTGCCTAAAGTGGTTAAACAGCAGCATAAGTAGCGCTGCAAAAGCAGGAATGGCGTACACAAGCGCACTTTGAAATGCACTGCTTTGCGCGCTCATTCCTTGCCAATGGGTAGTAAAAAACGGCCTAATTAAAAAGGCGCTAAAGTAAACAACCACGCTTATAAAACAAAATTGCCAAATAAAATACGGTGTGCGAGTACGTGGTTTTTCGCTTTCAACCGCTTGCTGATAAATACCTAGCTTTAAGCTCAGCATTAAATAGGCGCACAGCAGCACTTGTATTACATCGCCCGCAGCACTTAATAACAGTGCATAACGCGGTTCGTTTAAGCTAAAAAAGTGCCCGCCCACTAATGCACCACCAATAGCGCCAAAGTGCATAAGTACCGAAAACAACCCAATAATAGAAAGGTGCTTACTTTGCTGCTCTAAACGCAGTGCAAACGGATAAATAAGCAGGTAACTGGCCTTAAGTACCAACATAAGTTGGTAATAAAACCAAAATTCCCACACGTTAGTTGCAAAATAACAAAGCAACCCAAAGCATGCGGCAATCACTTGCGTTACAAGCCACAGAGCCAGCTCGTGGTATTTTTTAGCAACCTTTGCCCACAGGGGCAGCGCGAGCATAACGGTAATACAACAGTTAGCTACAAACACCCCAATAAGCGTGGGGTTACTTACAGAAAATTCGCTGACAAAAAATTGCGGATAAAACGGCAGTAATAAGGTGTCGCATACCACTGAAATAACCGTCAGTAAAATAAGCGCTAAACGTAAACTCATGCGGCATTACTCTTTTGCTGTGAATGAGTCTCTACATCACTTAAATCAAAGCACTGAAATGCAATTTTTTGCTCAACCTGATACGGCGCATAGCCGAGTATTTCTTGCAAAATTATACTGTTGCGATAACACGCCATGCCTAAATCGGGTGTTACAAAACCATGGGTGTGCTGCTCTGCATTTTGTACAAATATACGTTTTTGGTCGGTATCTATTGCGTATTCACGGCTTACTATATAACGGCCTTGATCATCTTCAGGGAGCTGCTGTGCAATGGGGTTTAAAAAAGCGGGACGCTTGTATTTAAAGCCCGTGGCACAAATTAAGTAATCGGTTTTTATTTCAAAGGCTTCATTTAGCTCTTGATGGTAAAACTCAGTCACTAAACGCCCAGCACTCTTACGCGTATTAGTAAGTTTGCTGTTCGTTTTAAATGTGGTAGATATGGGTCCATCTAAGCTTTGCGCGTAAAGGGTGTCAAAAATGTCGTTAATTAAATCGCCATTTATGCCTTTAAATAAGTTTTTTTGATTTTGGTTAAGCCAATCTCGTTGCTCGGTTTTTAAATTATAAAAGTAATCAACATATTCAGGTGAGGTCATCTCGAGGGTGAGTTTGGTGTACTCCAGCGGAAAATAACGCGGCGAGCGAGCTATCCAATCTAGTTGCAAACCGTGTGGCACGGCTTGTTGTAATAGGGTGTGATAAATTTCGGCAGCACTTTGTCCTGCTCCCACAACAGTTACGCGTTTAGCGGATTTTAGCTCATCAAGACGGTGGCAAAAGTCGCTACTGTGCATTACGTTATTAGAATTACTTTGCACTGCGCAATCAGGAATATATGGGGCAGGGCCGGTGCCAAGCACTAAGTGGCGCGTAACATAGTGTTGCTCACCGCCTGGAGTATTACAGGTAACGGTATAGCACTGAGTTTGCTGGCAAAATTCAACCTTAGTTACACTTTGCTCAAAGCTTACGTTACTCAACTGCGAGCACACCCATTGGCAATAAAGGTTGTACTCTTTACGCAGTAAAAAAAAGCTCTCACGAATATAAAATGGGTATAAGCGATTATTAAGCTTGGCATAATTTAAAAAACTGTACTGGCTAGTAGGATCGGCAAGGGTCACCAAGTCAGACATAAACGGCGTTTGCAAGGTAACCCCTTCTAGCATCATCCCTGGGTGCCAATCAAATTGGCTACGCTGCTCTAAAAATAAACTTTTAACGCCCTCTAGTGGTTCACTTAAACACGCTAACGATAAATTAAACGGGCCAAGACCAATGGCTATAAAATCATAAGGTTGGTTGCTCATTATTTTTGCTCCTTATACGTTTGCCACGCAATAGTGCTAATTTGTTCAAGCACGGCGCGCACATCACTCAATTGGCACTGGGCATTAAGTAACGTAAATTTAAGATAATGACGGCCGTTAATTTTGGTGCGCGCGATCATGGTGTCACCGGTTTTTAAAAATGTTTGGCGTACGTGCAGGTTTAGGGTGTCGAGTAAATCGGGATTATGTTTTAGCGCCTCAGGCGCAAAGCGAAATACCAGCGCGCTAAGCTCTGGGTAATTTATAACGTCAAAATCAGGGTGCTCGTTAAGCACAATATGGGTTTGACGAGCAAGGCCAATTACTTTATCAAACGCTCGGCCAAGTGGCGCCTCGCCCATAGTGCGCAGTGTTAACCAAAGTTTTAAGGCATCAAAACGGCGTGTGGTTTGTAAGCTTTTATCAACTAAATTTGGTGTGCCATTACCGGCTTCCGCTAATGGGTTTAGGTAGTCGGCGTAAAGTGTAATATGGCTAAAGTGGCGTTTGTCACTTAACAAAAAGGCACTGCAGCTAACCGGTTGCATAAACGATTTATGGTAATCTATGGTAATTGAATCTACTTGTTCTATACCGTTTAGGGCACTACGGTGATGCTCACTCACTAATAATCCGCCGCCGTATGCGCCATCTACATGGCACCAAAGCTGCTCTTTTTTAGCAAGTTTTGCTATGTCTTCAATAGGGTCAATTGAGCCGAAATCGGTCGTACCGGCGGTAACAACCACCGCTATGGGTAAATCGCCCTTGGCTTTAGAATCTGCAATTGCATGGTTAAGCGCGTCCATATCCATTTGCATTTTGCTGTTTGTAACCACAGGAACTACCGCGTTATAACCTAATCCCAATAACGCCGCAGCCTTTTGAATACTAAAATGCGCCACCTCTGAGCAATAAATACGAAAACGCGAGGCAACGTTTGGCAAACCTTGTAGTTTTACTTGGTGATCAGGGGCATAACGGCTCACGGCTACTTCGCGTGCAACAAGCATCGCCATTAAATTCGATTGTGTACCACCACTTGTAAAAACGCCATCGGCAGTACTCGGTAGCTTTGCCTTTTCACAGCTCCAATCAATTAATTTTTGTTCAATAAGGGTCGCGCCAGCACTTTGATCCCACGTGTCTACTGAAGTGTTGATTGCGCCAATGATGTGCTCAGCCACAACCGCAGGGTACGTAACAGGGCAATTTAAATGCGCCATGTAACGCGGATGATGAAAATACACAGCGTGATCTAAATATACGCTTTTAAGCTCGTTTAATACCGCAGGAAAATCAGCGAGAGGTTTGGCTAAATCTACATTGTTAACAGTGGCGGCAAGTGTATTAACTGCCACGCCAGAAAACGGCTTTTGTGCTTTTGCCATAGCTTGTTGCACAGCCGAAAGCCCTTGCAATGATGCTATTTGGTAGTTAATAAACTGATCAAGATTAAATTGCGGCGGAAGGCCATTTTGCTCAAATAAAGCTTGGTTTTGGATAGGGCTGAGCTGTGCAGTTTGTAATTGTGACATATTTCGCTCCTTGGTACTTATTTGGGTTCAAGGATCTTAATGGTAACAATTTGCATTATCAATAATGATTAAGGACTAAATATAGGGTTATTATCGTATTCAAGGGAAAGTAATTAGTTATAAGGAATTACATTTAAAACTAACAGAGTATATAAAGCGAGCTATGCAAATATTTAAAGTGCACTCTAATTAGTAAGGATTTGTTAGTTTGAAAATTGGGGAAAGGTTAATTTAAAGCTTGGGTATTTTAGGCGGACTAACAAAATAAGGGCTAAACCCTCTTTACAGCTAAAGCAGTAAAGAGGGATATAAAAGTACAAATGCGGCTTAATTGATCTTTTCGAGCTTGTTTTCTAAATCCACTAAGTCAGTGGCAATAGTAGTTGGCTGAATTTCCCACGGATCAAAAATAGAGTCTTCTGAGCGTTTTATCCACGCACCGCGCATACCATGCGAAATAGCGCCGGTTATATCAAACGGATTACTCGATATGAGCCACGTATTTGCACCCGTTGAGTTGGTTTCGCGTAAAAAATGGCTGTAAACACCTGGATTTGGCTTAAATGTTTTCATATCATCAGCGCTTACTACCCCTTCAAAAAGCTCACTAATACCTGCAGTTTCGAGTAATTTATTAACCGCATCAGCAGCGCCATTTGAAAATGCGAACAACCGGTAATTTTGCGCTTTAAGTTGCTCAAGGCCTTTTTTAACATCGTCAAAGGCCGGTAAAATTTTATATTGCTCAAGCAATTGCTGTTTTTGATCGTCGCTAAGCAGCGTTTTATGCGCTAAACACGCGTAATCGAGGGCATGTTTTGTACATAATGAAAACGGTATATAGTTTTGCATTAATCCGCGTCTAAACGAATATTCCAATTGTTTTTCACGCCATGTATTTGAAAAGTTTTGCGCGTTATCGCCAATCATATCTTCAAGTAAGGTCAGTACGCCATGGGTATTTATAAGCGTGCCGTATACGTCAAATGCGAGTGTGGTTGCCATGTTTGCTCCCTATAAATTTAAGTTACTTGTAGATTAGTCGCTCTGAGCTTAACTTACTTTGAACACTTGCTCAAATTAACAAAGCTTATTTGCTTTAGACGCTAAAGTATTAATTATCATATTGGTAAAAAAGGTTTTAACTTATCATTAATTACTCTTATAGCTGTGTAAAAAAGAGTGGAACTTGGCTTAGCTAGTTAAAACTAAAGACTACTATTTTTCAGTATTATAAATTGATTTAAAAATACACTAGACGAAATGTTTACGAATAGATATTATTTGTTCCTATAAAATGTAAAAGGATGAACATTATGACTTGGAAGCACTCAGGGAAAGCATCGGCTTTTGAATATATAGCCTTAGATGAAAATGTAGCTCAATCTTATAACTTGATTTATAACCCAGTAGAACTAAAAAGTACTCGGATTTTAATAACGAAACAAGCTTTAGCTATGCTTGGCAGTTTAAATCGATTTGATCAACAAAAAGTTATCGAAGAAATTACTTTTGTTTGCAATAACCCCAATAGTTGTAGTTCAGTTAAACATAGCACTCTCCCATTTAAACGCTTATTTCGCTCTAAAAATCAGTTCAAGTCTTATCACTATTTAATTGACTTTAAAATCACTGCAGATAATCAAGTTGTGATTCACGATATATACTTCGATACTAATGCCACTGGACCAAAGCCAAGAGAAAGTCTAGAGCGTAACATGCTGTATAACGTCAAACGTCAAGGTGGACGCTTTAATGGGGCTTGGGATAGTGATGAGTTACAGCAAAATAAAGATTCATGGGGATTATCTGGTTCTGGCGCCACTCAAGTATCTAATCAGCATGCCGCAGTTAATGGAATGCAGAATGGTCTAAATAAAGCTACTTGGTTAATGGGTGCTCATTTAGATGTAGCTTACCCTAAGGATAGTTTTGATACATACACTTTATTTCACAACCCAACGGATCGCATGCTCTATGACGTTGTTGAGTGCATATTTGATAAACGTAAAGGCACTAAATCACAAAATGCACAACATTTAGCGGCTATTTTTTTTCAATCTCAGCAACAGGGGAAAAAAATAAAATGGGTCGTGCACAGTCAAGGTGCTATTATCTTTACTGCGGCACTTGAAGAATATGCTAAAACCCACACTATTAAACTAACTTCCCAACAAGTAGCCGTTCACTCTCCTGGAGCGTACCTTCCACGATTAAAATCCGCAGCTGCGAGGTTAGGTATGTTAGTGCATCAAGCTAATAGTAACCCGTTTGACGTAGTACCTAATATGGCAGGACAAAATAATTTATCCCCAAGCAGTTTGGTACGTAGCTTAAAGTTTATGGGGTTAACTTTTTTAGGTACGGAATTAACTAGTCCCCATACGTTACCATATCTGGGGCTCGAGTCTTACCACACTCAACTACGCTTAGCTGGCAATCATCGTAGAGCACAAGATGTACTAAACTATATAGAAAAAAATACATAAAGCGGTTGTATTAGAAGGATATTTAGATGCTATTGAAAAAAATACTCAGGAACTACCGCGGAGGCCCTGATTTTAAAAATATTCAGGAAGATTATTATTACCTTGACGGTGAGTTTAAATTAACAGTTGCACTTCCTGTTTGTAACCCATTAAAACCACCTAGAACAAAAATTATAAATTATCCTTATACAGAACCAAACTGGTTTGAGAATCATCATAGTCAAATTCGTCACTCGAAATATATTCCAATTCACGAGTCTTATTGGTTTTACTGGCCTCTATTTCGTACTCCAATGACAGGTGAGTTAGGAAACTTGCGTCTAAATATTACCCTTGGAAAGCTATTATCTCCTGTTGCTAGTAGTGAAGAACTTGGTCTTGCCATTCTGGAAGAATATAACGACTATTATAATTCACCCTCAATAGGAAAATATTTTAAAGGGCATAACACTGAACTAGTTAATGAAATAGAAGCTCATTCTGCTCGTCGCGCCACACCATTTTCAGATGAAGAAAAGCAGGAGCAAATAGAGTCTCATATGTTTAATGCCGGCTTCCCTGAAATATCTCAATTTAATGAATATAAGTTTAATAATATTGAGTGGATAAAATATACTGAGCTTCGTTCTAATGAAACAAAGAAAAAATACGTTTTTGCAACTTTATTAGATAAAAAACACTACCTTATGGCTAATTTTACATTCGATCTAAATATGCCCCATAATGATAAACCTTGGTATAAAGATGCCAATGCAGCTATAGCTCCTATAATGGAAGGTATTACGCTTAAACAATTAGAAAACATAAGTGAGGAAAAAAAGTTACTAAATGACTCTTTTGATAACTAAACTAATTGTAATTTAAAAATATAAAATCAAAGTCCTAGTTTCTTAAGAGCCCCCCTAGCTTTATACCTTCGTTTAGTTAGTTTTAATTAACCACTCTTTGTAAACCCCCATTACACTTTGATTAAATAAACGACTAGGTGCTTGCACTATACTGCTTAAAATTAATAAAACTTATACGCATCGAGCGCTAAAATATCCATTTCGGTATCACTAAAGAGTTTTTCAACCTGCGTGCCGCCTGCACCCATTGCGGCAAATAATGGTAAAAAGTGCTCTTGGGTAGGGTGGTTAAATAACACATGGGGTGCTTGGTTTAAATAATCTAACAGGGCGCCTGTGTCTTGCGCTAAAAGCGTTTGTTCAACCCATTGAGTAAACGCTTTTACCATTTTCACACGGTTGGGTGTAGGTGGCTTTTTAAATATTTCGGGCAAGTTGTGGCTAATTCCGCCGGAGCCAATAATTAATATATTTTGCTCGCGAAGTGGGGCAAGTAACTGCCCGAATTCGTACATGGCTTTTGCGCCTAAGCGAGTATTTATAGACACCTGCACTATAGGAATATTAGCCTGTGGGTACATTAAGCGCAGAGGTATCCATACGCCATGATCCCAGCCTTGGGTTGCATTAAGCTCGGCCTCAATGCCTTTTTCTTTAAAGCGCGCTGCAATAACGCTAGCAAGTAAAGGCTCGCCCGGTGCGGGATATTTAATGTTATACATGTGTGCAGGGAAATTATAAAAGTCGTGAATGGTTTTGGGCGCTTTGCCTGCAGTAATCACTATGTTATGGCTTGAGTCATCGTTAGCAACATCAAAATGGGCCGAAAAAATAATAATAGCGCTCGGTGTTTTAAGCGTTTTACCAAGCGATGATAAAAAATCAGAGGTGGGAGATTGCTTAACTGCCATTATTGGCGAGCCATGTGAAATAAATAAAGCGGGCTGGGACATGCTATTACCTAATTAGTCTATTTTGATATAACCATTTTATTGCTTTTTAATTTGATGATAAATGTGCTATTTATTTATAAATTACAAACAACGTATTGTTAATTATGGACAAGCTAACCACCATGAAAACTTTTGTGAGCGTAGTGCAAGAGGGTTCATTTTCTAAAGCCGCCGATAAACTCGATATATCGCCGCAATTGGTGAGTAAATATGTATCAGCACTTGAAGAGGGGCTGTCTACCCGTTTATTGCACCGCACCACACGAAAAGTAAGCACCACAGAGGCGGGGGATCACTATTTTACTCGCTGCCTACAAGTACTTGGCGATATAGATGACATGGAAAACTCGCTTAATAACTTAAGCGAAAACGTATCGGGTGTCCTGAGTATTAGTGCGCCTATGTCGTTTGGGGTTAAGCATTTAGCCCCTCTGCTGGTTGAGTTTCAAAAGCAGTATCCAAATTTAAAATTAGATTTAAAACTCACTGACCAATTTGTAGATATTGTAGAACAAGGTATTGATATAGCGCTGCGCATTGGGGTGTTAAAAAATTCATCCCTTATTGCTAAAAAAATAGCGCCTATACGCTTAGCGGTATTTGCATCGCCTGCGTATTTAAAGCAGCACGGTACACCCACAACACTGCAAGAACTTCAGCAGCATAACTATTTACGCTACGCCAACGCTGAGCCGACTAAAAGACTTACAGGGGTCAATGAGCTTAAAAGCGAGTTTAAACTTGAAAGTAATTTAGTCGCTAACAATGGCGATTTATTACTAAATACAGCCATTGCAGGCGGCGGCATTGCTATGCAACCTACCTTTATAGCTGGTGAGGCACTAGCACAGGGTAAAGTTGTGCGTATTTTGCAAAACCATGAGCCAGAGCCTATGGGGCTTTACATGGTGTACGCAAACAGGCAGTTTTTACCTAGTAAAGTGCGTGCATTTGTTGATTTTACGAGTGGCTATTATGGCGATGTACCTTATTGGGATTTAGGAGAATGACATGTCGATAACCAATCAATTAGCGTTATTTGTAGATGTAGTGCAACAAGGCTCATTTGCTAAAGCCGCCGCATTAAACGATATGGATAATTCATCACTTTCTAAGCAAATTAAAAAGCTTGAAAGTAGCTTAGGTGTGCAATTACTTAACCGGTCTACGCGCTCGTTTTCGCTTACCTCAGCAGGGGATGAAATACTCCAACAAGCGCACATTCTTATAGATACCCTTAGCGATATTCACAGTATTGCCGACTCGTACCAAGCCAAACCTAAAGGCATTTTACGCATTACCTCGGGCATGTTTTTTGGGCAACAGTATATTCAGCCTGTTATTAATATATTCATGCAAAAGTACCCAGAGGTAAAAATCACCTTAATGCTGGATGATAAGCGCAACGATATTATTAGCGACCATTACGATTTAGCATTTAGAATTGGCAAACTTGACGACTCAAACCTAATGGCAAAAAAAATATCTGATATGCACTTTGCACTGGTTGCCTCGCACGATTTTATAGCGCGCCATGGTATGCCAAACACACCTGAGGAGCTTTTAGCTTTGCCTGCAATAGTTTACGGCAATGGCGATGTAAGCCTAGATCAGGTTAAATTAAGCACACAACCTCATGGTGATGAATACAAAACTCACAAAATGAAGGGCAATTATAAAGTAAGCGACGTACGCGCCATGCTTGATGCTACTAAAGCAGGTGTAGGGTATGTAATGCTTGATTTATTTAACCTAGAAAAACCCATAGACGAAATGGGTTTAGTGCCGCTTTTAACTAATTATAAGCTTTCGGCTTCTGGCGCGGGCATTTATGCATTGTATCCGCACCGTAAACAAACGCCACTAGTAAGCGAATTTATAAAAACTGTACAAGAGTATATTGGCAGCCCTGCATTTTGGGTTAACCATATTCCTAATTACAAACAACTTTATAATTAATACCAATCCGCATTAATACTTAATCATTTTCAGGGGCTAAACGTGTCGCTATCTGCGTTAAAAAATTCTCATTTAGAACAACTAAATAGCGATTTTTTTGCCTTGCTATCAACACGTTTAGCCATCCTCAAAATAGATCACTTAATTATGCGGATTGGTATAACAGGCATAAAAAAGCCCCGTAAGGGGCTTGGGTATACTCAAAAAAACGTTATACGTAAGGTAGCTTAAAAACCTTCTAAAACCACTTTGCCTTTAGCTGTTTGGGTTTCAAGGTGCTGATGCGCTTTGCGTAAATTGGCAGCGGTAATTTTACCTAAGTGCTCACCTACGGTGGTTTTAATTTGCCCTTGGTCAATCATAGTGGCTACGTTGTTTAAAATAATGTGTTGCTCTTGCATGTCGTCTGTTTTAAATAACGAGCGAGTAAACATAAGCTCCCAATGTACCGACACACTTTTATTTTTAAATGGCACAATATTAAGTGTTTCAGGGTCGTCAATAAGTGCAAATTGACCTTGTGGCTTCACTACTTTTTCAATTTCAGGTAAGTGTTGCTCTGTATTGTTTAAGCTTACTACGTAATCTACTTCGCTTAAGTTTTTAGCTGCAAATTCTTCACTTAATGGATTACGGTGATTAACAATAGTATCGGCACCTAAATCTTCTAACCACGATATTGTTTCGGGGCGAGAAGCGCTGGCAATAATATTTAATTTAGTACGCTGCTTTAACAGCTGCACCATAATTGAACCCACACCACCGGCGGCTCCAATAACTAAAATGCTCTTAGAGTCATCGTTTTTAGATACGTTTAAACGGTCAAACAATAATTCCCACGCAGTAATGCTGGTAAGCGGTAATGCAGCGGCTTCGCCATACGAAAGCGAACTTGGCATATGGCCAACAATACGCTCGTCAACTAATTGAAACTGCGCGTTACTGCCTGAACGAGTTATGTCGCCCGCGTACCATACATTGTCGCCTGGCTTAAATAATGAAACGTTTTCGCCAACCGATTTAACTACCCCAGTTGCATCCCAACCAATTACCTTGTATTCGCCATCTGCTGCTGGCATTGCTTGACGAATTTTAAAATCAACCGGGTTAACCGATACCGCTTTAACTTCAACTAAAATATCGTGACCGTGTGCTGTTGGCGTTTCAAGTTCAATGTCTTGTAGTGATAGTTCGTTTTCGATAGGTAAATTTTTTTGATATCCAATTGCTTTCATGGGAGTTGCCTCGTTAGCTAGTTAATACTCTGTGTTGATGACGCTATTTTGGCTTTATCAACGCTATTAAAAAAGAGACAAAACGCCCAATTATTATGGACGTAAAAATCCATAATAGAATATAAATATATTTAAAATGCAGATTCATATTGCTATGAGCGCGTTAAATTAATAACGCCTATTTAACTGTAACGGGGGTTTACAGTTACTTTATATTAAGCTCGGTTAATTTATTCCACACACTTTCACCACCTGGGTGCAAAGCCGCATGATATCTGTAAGCATAGTAAGTTATTGGCACGCAGTGCTGCTCATTTCCTACAACTACTAGGGTATTATTTTTAAGCTCGTTAAATATAACGTAGTCTGGCAGCCAGGCAATACCATTACCCGCTACAGCATGCACTTTTAAAAGCTCCGTCATGGATGAAACAAACACCTTATTAAGCTTAGCGCCCGATATAATGGGCTCTAACTGCCGCCCCATGTAGGAGTCGAGGCTGTAGGCTAAATGTGGTATTGGCGTGTCAGTTTCTAGGTTATACATGGCTTTGCCGTTTATATCGCACGCGCTTACAGGAAGCAGCTTAGCATTACCTATTTTTTGATGGCTAAATGGCGGTAGTTTAAGGCGTTCGTTATCAAAGGCGATAAGTAAGTCGCACTCACCTTGCTCTAGCGCTTCAGTGGCTTTATCTACGTCTATTGCCTCAAGGTTAAGTACTATATCGCGCTCATCTTGAGCTTGAAAGTTGGCCAATTTTAGCGTTAAAAAGCTCGCTAAAGAGTGCGCCGCAGCCACCTTTACCGAGTAGTTTTGTTGAATTGAAAGCTCCTCAAGCATACTGATTGAGGTATTCATTTGATTAACAAGGTTACGCGCTGTTATATGAAATATTTTACCGCTTGGGGTAAGGGTAATAGGTAGGTTTTCTCGGTCGATTAACTCAGCGCCTAGGGCATCTTCAAGGGCTTTTATGCGCCTACTAAAGGCAGGTTGTGTTATATGCCTAAGCTTTGCCGCTTGCGAAAAGCTTTTAGTATTCGAGAGCGTTAAAAAATCTTCTAGCCATTTACTTTCAATGTTCATAGCAGCTACTTAGTTATGCGTTTTTAGCATGGGTGGTAAAATAATAGCATTATTCAAACTAAATAAAACACTATAAATTAAGCCTATAAACTCAATAATAGGAAAGCAATCATGCTCAGAACTCTTGGCGTATTAGGCGGAATGGGGCCTTTGGCTACTGCCTCATTTATGAATCAGGTAATTGCGTTATCACCTGCTAAAAATGATCAAGAGCACATACCTATGTTTATAAGGAATATCCCGCAAATTCCTGACCGAACAAAATTTTTAATGGGTATTGAAGATGAAAACCCATTGTTTGAGCTAAAAAAAGGTTTTAAAGAGCTAACAAGCTTAGGTGTAAGCTGTATTGTTATTCCGTGTAATACCGCGCATTACTGGTACGACGCACTAACTCAAAATGCCGATGTTCACACCATTAGCATTGTAAAAAGCGTTATTAAACAAGTTAAAGCAACCAATAAGCAAAAAGTGGGTATTTTAGCCACTACAGCCACACTTAATATGGGTATTTATCAAAACGCATTTGAGCAACACAATATTGATTTTATTGAGCCAAATACGCAGCAGCAAATGGCTATTATGGATGGTATAACCGCAGTAAAAGCAGGGGATCTAAATACAGGGCGCAGCTTATTAAGCAAGGCTTACGAGTCAATGCTTGCCCAAGGTGCAGATTGCGTGCTGTTTGGCTGCACCGAAATACCACTAGTATTGACCACACAAGCTAAGCAATCGCCTGATACCTGTTTAGACACCATCGCTATTTTAGCGCAAGAGTGCGTTAACTGGGCATATGCAAACGCCCATCAATCAACGCTCTCAAGTGTGGCTTAATTAAATATTAGTTATGAATAGGTGTGCTTACACTGACGCATTTAAGTAGCACACCTAAATAGCCAACTTACACTGGCGCGTTTTGCTCAATCAAGTTTTTAGCTTTTAACTCACTCCAAAATGCATCTGGAATGGTTACCTTCATTGACGCAACATTTGCGTTAATTTGATCGGCAGTACGCGCACCAGGCACTATTGAGGCCACAGTAGACGGTGCTTCTGCAAATTGCAGCGCAGCTGTTTTAATGTCGATGCCATGCTTAGTAGCAACTTCACTAATTGCATTATACTTTTGCTGCATAGGCGCTGGTATTTTAGGTGAGTAATTAAAGCGATTACGCCCCGTTAAAAAACCGCCATTAAGCGGCGCCCCAATAACCGCAGAGATCCCGCGCTTATCAAGCATTGGGAATGTTTTATTCAGGGCTTCTTTGTGATCTAAAATAGAATACTGCAGCGCTAATAAACAAATATCGGGATCTGACATATCAAGCGCTTTATAAACAGCGTGCGGCGTATTAACCCCAAAACCCCAACCTTTAATTATACCCTCGTCGCGCATTTTAGTGAGCTCAGGTATGGCACCTTTAGCCGCTTGATCAAAGTATTTAAGCCAATCATCACCCATATCGCTATTTTGAGGCGATAAATCGTGAATATAAACAATATCAAGCGACGCTACGCCAATTCTTTGTAGCGTATCTTCTATTGAACGGCGCGTACCCGAGGCTGAATAATCATACTTATAATGAAACGGTGAATGATCGGCCCAGTGCCAGCTATTTTCTAAAGGCTCAGCAGAGGGAGTGAGCAAGCGCCCCACCTTGGAGGATAAAACAAAGTCTTCGCGTTTTTTATTACGTAATAAGTCCCCAAAGCGCCTTTCACTTAGGCTTAAACCATAAAACGGGGAAGTATCGTAATGCCGTATGCCTGCGTCCCACGCAGCATTTAGCAATGTTAAGATTTCTGTATCGCTAGATATAGTATTAAAGCCGTTACCAGCCGCTAAACCACCTAGCCCCATTCGTGCTTCAGGGCGATAGTGTTTAGCGTTCGTAACATCGTTAGTTGGAAGGGCTGCGCTTTTATCAATTGGGCCCTTAGTCGGCATAAGCTGCCCTTGAGACATTTTTACTTTTAGCTGCTCAGCCAATGCTGATGCACTAAAAATAGAGCCCAAACTTAAAGCGGCTCCTGCTTTTATAAAGCTTCTGCGAGATACCATGTAACCTTCTCCTTGAGTAACGTTAAATATCTACGTTATACGCTAGTATAAAACTCAAGCAAAAACAACATAAGCAGTTACAATAAAGCTCAATATTATCAACAAGATGAGATAAGTTAACAAGTACTGAACAAGCATTATGTTTAACATTAATGAATGATTGTTTAGCTTGTTAGGACAGTAATTAAACATGTACAAAGTGGTGCACTTTAATAGCTTGATAAAAAAGCATTCTTCCACCATGGTGCACCTTTTAATACCAACAAACACAATATGTAAGTGGTTACATTTATTACAATGTATACATAACTAAACAAAAGGTAAAAAATTAACAGGCAAAACTAAAAGCTTAATTTAGCTCTTTAGTAAAGCGCTTACGGTAGCGCTTTGTAAGCTTAGCTGTGCGTATTTGATCGCTTATTAAAGTAAAAATAGCGGAGGCATTTGCTTTAACGTGTTTGCCTTGGCCAACTCGGCGAATTTGCCTTTTTACCAGCGCCATAGTGGCAAGCCCAGCAAGAGTTTTGTCTTTAAAGGTAACACGCGGAATAAGCAGGTTTTGCGTTGGTTGTGTTTGCCAGCAATTAACTAAATTTGGCTGATAAGCCAGTGCCGTGGCCATACCAACGAGCGCTACACCTGAGCTAATTACTTTATTTGCCACATCTAATCGGCTAATGCCACCGGTGGTCATAATGGGTATGGTTGATTGCTCGCTAATTGCTTTGGCAAACTCTAAAAAGTACGCCTCACGTGCAAGTGTACGCTCATCGCCTGTTTGGCCTTGCATAGCAGGTGCTTCGTAACTTCCGCCCGAAAGCTCTACAAAATCAACCTTTAATGCGCTTAGCATATTAACAACCGCTTGCGCGTCACTTGGTTCAAAGCCACCGCGCTGAAAATCAGCAGAGTTAAGCTTTATGGATACCGAAAAACTCTCACTACAATGTGCTTTAATGCTTTTGGTAATTTCGAGCAATAAGCGGGCGCGGTTTTCAAGGCTACCGCCCCATTTATCATCTCGTTTATTAGTAAGAGGAGATAAAAACTGTGCTAATAAATAGCCATGTGCAGCATGTATTTGTACGCCATTAAAGCCTGCTTTTTCAGCCTGTAAGGCTGTTTGTGTAAAACGCGTAATGACATCGCTAATATCACTTTGTGTCATTGCCTTTGGCTGAGCAAATAAATGTGAATGCTTACCCACATCAAGCGCAATGTCTGAGGCACTAAAGGCTTTTCCGCCCATATTTTTAAACACTTGGCGACCAGGGTGATTAATTTGCATAACAATTTTACAATCGTTTTGCTGCGCTAAACGTGCAAGCTCTGCAAATGCTGTTATATCTGTTTGTTGTTCAAGTGCTAAGCCGCCTGGACCTGTCATAGCAAGGTGATCGACCATAACATTACCAGTAATAATTAACCCGCAGCCGCCTTTTGCCCATTCGCTGTATACATTTTTAAGCACTTGCGATGGCGTTTGGTTAGCCTCTGCGAGGTTTTCTTCCATAGCTGCTTTTACTACTCGGTTTTTAAGCGCTAAGCCACTTGGTAAAGTAAAAGAGGTAAATACAGAGGATTGTTTATTTTTAGACATTAGGTAAACCATAAATTGACATTACAGGCACTATAACCTTAAAGTCAGCTTTAAGGTCAACCGTCATTTTAGGCTAATGGGTAACAATGAAAATAGGTGAACTTGCTAAACAAAGCGGGACTGCAGCCAGCACTATAAGGTATTACGAAAGCATAGGTTTACTGCCAGCGGGCGTACGTAACAGCAATGGCTATCGCCAATACACAGCAAATAGTGTTGAGCAGCTAAAAATAATTAAGTTTGCACAAAGTTTAGGGTTTTCACTTGAAGAAATACCCACACTACGTAAGCCAAATAAAGAGCTAGATCACACTGCCATTATTGCGCGCCTCACTCAAAAAAAACATGAAGCCAATGCACTGATAGAGCAGCTACAGCGTAAGTCAGAGCGTATTGGTAGTTTAATTACCCTACTAGATGCTAGCTGGACTAATGGAGAGTGTATTGGCGATGAAAAAATAAATG
Source organism: Pseudoalteromonas sp. S3178 (assembly GCF_005886985.1). Lineage (NCBI taxonomy): Bacteria > Pseudomonadati > Pseudomonadota > Gammaproteobacteria > Alteromonadales > Pseudoalteromonadaceae > Pseudoalteromonas > Pseudoalteromonas sp. S3178. The sequence continues at coordinate 112,517 of NZ_PNCW01000036.1, forward strand.
AACTATTGAATGAGGTGGAGTATTAAAGGCGTAAGCTGGTACATATGAGCTTTAGTTGTATTAGTCTGGCAGCGCTCTACCATGAAAATTTACATAAAGCGTTTGTAACTTGGCAGGTACTAAAGGCCAACCAACTGCAATAGTATGAGAACTTGCACCCAAAAATAGTGTTTCTACGTAATATACGTCTATGTGTTCAATTACTTTTGCGTCTGCATTTAATAACTTTTCAGCCATGTAATTTAAATAACGTTGGGCTTGTTCAGTATAATCGAGAGTAACAGCCTGTGTTGTGGCTTTAGAAAATGCCTCCATTCTAAACGTGGTTTCATCTTCATCATAGATGCTCATTAACGCTTTAACTTCAGGAAATTGAACGCTGATTTCGTTCAATAAGTTATAAACTACGTCATCATTTTTCATAAATTGTGCTCCGCGCTTAAAAGTGCAAAGCATTTAAGATCGTGAAATTGCCCTTTCCAAAAACCACTTTGTCGCCTTGTGCCTTCTTCATTAAAGCCAAGCTTTAGTAAAAGCGCTTCTGATGCGTTGTTCCCTGGTACAGTGTCGGCTTGAATTCGATTTAAAGCCCCGCAACTTAGCAACCCATCAAAGGCAGCTTTTATAATTATACTAATGGCCTCCAAGGCATAGCCCTTGCCCCAGTAATGGCTTTTAAGGTCGTAACCAATAAATGCATGCTTCATTGCTATTGACCAACTATTAAAGCCGCAAGTACCTATTAACTCATCACTATTTTTTAAACGAATAGCCCAACGGATCCCTTCTCCATTTTTATAGCGGGTATTGAATAAAGCGATTAACTTATCAGCCTGAGAAATTTGAGTTAAGGGATCAAGATCATAGTATTTAGTAACACCTTGGTCTGAAAAAATAGCAAAAATAGCAAAAATAGCATCTCTATCATCTTCATTAATAGGGGTTAACGTTAACCTTTGTGAACTTAATAACGGGAAAATCATTAACCCTCCTTTAATTTATAAATAAAAAGCGACTGTATACTAAGCCTAATCAAGCTCTAACTGGGCTTTTTCTACGCTTTCGTTTGGTAACTCTTTTTGAACCGATACACCTAGCTCTTTAAATTCAGAGGCTTGTTTAATTAAGTTGCCTTTACCACGGTATAGCTGAGAGAACGCTTTGTCGTAGCTTTCTTTTGCGCGGTCGAGCTGTTTGCCTACACCTTCCATACTCGTTAAAAAGCCATTGAGCTTGTTATAAAAGCGCTCGGCACGATTTGCCAGCTCTTTAGAGTATTTAGTTTGCTCTTCAAAACGCCAAAGCTGTTTAACAATATTTAAGCTTGTAAGCAGGGTTGTTGGCGTAGCAACTAAAATATTTTTTTCGATGGCTTGTTGATAAATATCGCTTTGGTATTTAAGAGCCTCTACAAATGCCGACTCAATAGGGACAAACATAATAACCACTTCAGGCGAGTTTATACCAGGGAGGCGATCGTAAGATTTACTCGCAAGCTCGTTTATACGCGATGTAACGGCATTTACATGCTCTTTAATTGCTTGGCTAGCTTCTAATTCGTTTTCGGCGTTAACGTATCGGGTATAAGCATTGAGCGATGTTTTAGCATCAATCACTAAGTGGCGTCCCTGTGGTAAATATACAACTACGTCGGGGCGCAGTCGACCGTCTTCGGTATTAAACGATACTTCGCGTTTGTAGTCACTGCCCGCACGCAGTCCTGCACTGTCGAGTACGTTTTCGAGCATCAGTTCGCCCCAATTACCTTGCGTCTTTTTTTGCCCTTGCAGTGCATTACTGAGCTTATCTGCTTGCTCGGTAATAGCTTGGCTTTTGGCTTGTAAATGCAGTAGCTCAGTTTTAAGGGCAGCACGTTGCTTTAAATCTTCAACGTGAATAGATTCCATTTTATCTCTAAAGCCTTTTAGCTCACCTTGTACTGGTTTTAATAGTTGCTCAATGCTTTCTTGATTTAGGGTTTTAAAACTTTGCGATTTTTCTTCTAAGATTTTATTAGCGAGGTTTTCAAACTCTTTTTTAAGCACATTTTTACTTTGCTCTATTTGCGCAAGCTGCTCGGTAAAGTTTTGCTGCTTTTGCTCAAGCGTAGTGCGCATATTATTATATTCAACATCGCGCTGATTAAATTGCTCACGCAGAGCAGTTAATTCGCCTTCGGCTTTACGCCAAAAATGATTGTATTGAATACTTTGTTTTTCTTGTTCGCTAAAACGTGTTTTAAAATGCTGAGCTTCGTCGCGTTGCTCCTGATGGGTATGCTCTAGCAGTTCGTGATCTTCTTGCAAGGCGCTGTATTGCAACTCTTTATTATCAAATTGATTTTGTAACAATGATAGCTGCTGTTGTTGTTCGCTTATTTGTAGATGTAGCTTTTTACGAAGCTGCGCAGCTACAACACTATAAAGTACTGCGCCTGCGGTAACGCCAGCGCCCAGACTTAACCAGTCAATATGAGTGAGTAATTGGGTAAACATAAAATAAACTTATAAAATTTAGAGACATGCCATCATAACCAATAACATTGATGTGGGGTAGGGAAGTAACTAAAGCTTTAACTTAGATAAAAAAAGCCAGCTAGAGGTAAGCTGGCTCAACATTACATAATTAAGTAATCAAAGGGAAAGTAATCTATTGCTGTTTGCCAGCAGGTATAACAGTAGACCGTATAAACCAAAAAACTATTCAAAATATTTACTTTAGACATAAAAAAAGCCAGCTCAAAATGGGCTGGCTCAATCATTACTAAATTTAGTAACCAATCAGGGTAATCAACATGATGCTTGAGTTAACTGCAATTAATCAACAAGCGTAATAGTAGACGCGTAACTTTAAATTAAGTTCAAAAAAGAAGGTAAAAAATTTAAATATAAAATTATGGCAAATTTTAGGCATAAAAAAGCCAGCTAAACTAGGCTGGCTCAATCATTACTAAATTTAGTAATTAAACGGGGAAATCAACATGAAGCTTGTGTTAACTGCAATTAATCAGCAAGCACAATAGTAGACGCCCAACGTAAGATTAAGTTCAAAATAATCATTAAAATATTTTATATATAATAATTAAGAAAAATTATAGGCATAAAAAAGCCAGCTAAAAGGCGCTGGCTCAGTGGTTACTAAAATTAGTAACTAAATAGGGGGAATCAACATGAAAACTTGTATTAACTGCAATTAATCAACAAGCATAATAGTAGACGCCCAACGTAAGATTAAGTTCAAAATAATCATTAAAATATTTTATATATAATAATTAAGAAAAATTACAGGCATAAAAAAGCCAGCTAAAAGGCGCTGGCTCAGTGGTTACTAAAATTAGTAACTAAATAGGGGGAATCAACATGAAAACTTGTATTAACTGCAATTAATCAACAAGCATAATAGTAGACGCCCGACTTTAAATTAAGTTCAAAAAATAATGATAAATATTTTAGGCATAAAAAAGCCAGCTAAAAAGTGCTGGCTCAGTGGTTACTAAAATTAGTAACTAAATAGGGAAATCAACATGATGCCTGCGTAAACTGCAATTTAACAACAAGCATATTAATAGACGCCTATTTTTTAATTTAGTTCATTAAAATTTAATTTTTAATGAGTGATAACATTTGCTGCTCATCAAATTGTGTAAAACTCATAGATTTTTCGGTAAATAAAGCATCTACAAGCGCTTGCTTATCTTGCTGCATTTTAAATACTTTTTGCTCGATTGAATTGCTCATTATTAGTTTATATACAAATACGGGATTAGTTTGGCCTATACGATATGCCCTGTCGGTGGCTTGCTTTTCTACAGCTGGGTTCCACCACGGATCAAAATGAATAACAGTATCGGCTTGCGTTAAATTTAAGCCAGTGCCACCGGCTTTTAAACTAATTAAAAACACCGATGTTTTACCACTGGTAAACTCATCTATTACTTTATCGCGATGACGAGTTTGCCCTGTTAGCATACTAAAATTAATGTGTATTTCTTCAAGGCGTTTGGCTATTAAATCAAGTGCCGATGTAAACTGGCTAAAAATAATTATTTTACGACCAAGGCTTAACATAAGCGGTAAATGTGTTGCGAGCCACTCAAGCTTTGCTGATCCTGCTTGGGTTTCTGGGTCTATTAATTTTGGGTGGCAACAAATTTGCCTTAACTTTAATAGCGCTTCTAAAAAAGCCAACTTACTTTTTTGCACGCCTTGCTCTGCAAATAAGTCTATAAGCTTTTCTTCCAATGAGCGTGTAATGCCTTGATACATTTCTTTTTGCTTAGGCTCAAACTCAAACTCTTTTGTTAACTCTGTTTTTTCTGGTAGCTCTTGAGCAACTTGCGCTTTAGTACGGCGCATTATAAAAGGCATAATTAGAGCTTTTAGCTGCTCTGCACGTTCCATATCAGCTTCGCGCTCGATAGGCGTTTGAAAATGTTGTTTGAAATGAGCCTGCGAGCCAAGTAGTGACGGCATAGCAAAGTCGAGTAATGACTTAAGTTCAAGTAAGTTATTTTCGATAGGGGTACCGCTTAAACATAATTTAAACTCGGCATTTAAGCGTTTGACTAAACGCGAAACCTGCGCGGTATCATTTTTAATATATTGAGCTTCATCGAGAATGATATTTTCAAAATAAAGCGGTGAATAATACGCTATGTCGCGCTTTAAAAGCGGATAGGTTGTAAGTATACACTGCGCCTGAGCTAGGTGCTGTAATGGCTCATTTCGCTGAGCACCAAAAATAGTCGTTACTTTTAAACTTTTAGCAAATTTAGAGATCTCGTTTTGCCAATTACTAACTAAGCTCGTAGGGCATACTATAAGTGTAGGCCCAGCTTGAGGGCGGTTAAAAGTGCTCGCTAAAAAAGCGATTACCTGAAGTGTTTTTCCAAGCCCCATATCGTCGGCTAAAATCCCACCTAACTGATGGCGCTTTAAAAAACTAAGCCAATCAACGCCTTGTTGTTGATACTCCCTAAGAGTAACGGAGTCGTTTAACCCATGTAAAGCAACAGCAGGCATAGCGTGGTCTGTGCTATTTAGCTCTAATAAATATCGCTCTAAAGAATCGTCGTGTAGCTCTACATTTATAGCTGTTTGCTTTACCAGTTCAGGTAAGTACGATAACGGTATATTAAATTCATCTCGCGTTTTTACAAATTCAAAACGTTCTTTAAATTCGTTAATTAAGTTAATTGCTGATTTATTAATAACCCCAAATTGTCGGCCTACTGGGTAGTAATAAAATAATTCACTTTGTCGATTTAATGACTGATATAGCGGATCAGCATTGGTAAAAAGAGGAGTCGCTTTTGCTTCACCAAGCAAAACTTTACAGTGCATTTGATGCCCTGCAGCGCGATGAACATGCAAACTAACTTCCGATTGAGGATTAGGACTACTAACTTTGCTTACACTTACTTGCCAGCCTCGCTCTTTAAAACTAGGAAACACTTCAAATATAAGCCAGTGCAAATGAATAGGAGATTGTTTTATAAATACAAACTCACTTTGTAAACCCCCTTTACAAAATTCGAAACCGAGATTAGTAAGCTCATTGGTTACTGTATTTTCAAAAGCACTATTTATTGTATTAGCAGGAGCAGAGCCTGCTAAATAGTTTTTATTTTTATACTTAAATAATAATGAAAGCGATAAACCGCGCTCACCCGTTGTTATTTTTAATACCGCATTACTCGAAGGCTTAGGCAAGCTAGGCTGTAAATTAGTTGGATGCGGAATAACACCCACACCAAAATTATCCGCTAGTTGTTTATAAATACGATCAAAATTAGCATCGTGCAGGGCAGGCATGGTTTGTAGATGAGCAATTTCGTCACCACTTAATGGAGTACGAATGCGCCCAGCTTTTAAATGGTCTAAGTCTATATATGTAGGAGGCGTAGTTTTTAACAATGCCCAATTTTGGCTTTGCTCAAGCTTAATGACTAATTGCGAAAGGTCTTTATTTTGTTCCCAATTAAAACTTAATGCTTGACCAGTTTGAGCCTTTATAGGCACACGAGAACGTTGAAAAAACAAACGTTCTGTAGCGATTAACTGCTGCAAAGCACTAAAGCCCCACTGGCCTTTAAGCTCAATGTTTCCGACTGCATTTTGCGAGCGGATCCAACTAAATAATCTAAAATCGCTTTCGAGTAAATCGTTTGGAGTAACAAAGCTATTGAGCTGTTGCTCGGTAAGGTTTCTTCCTAGGGTGTAATTTTTTTTGTTTTCGACATTAGCTATTTTTGGTGTTAAAAATACTTTGTTATTTTCAATATCTAAAACAAATAAAAGTACTTGCGATGGCGTTTTTTTATCGTTGCTTTTAAGTGCACTTAACTCGCTAAACCAATCATTTATAAAGTAGTCTTCTCCGTACTCACCAGAGTGTTCTATTTTAAGTTTAAATAAAATGGCAGCCAAATGGCGACATTTAGTTTTTGCGTTACACGTACAATGAGTGTCAACAGAATAACCAGTTGGTACTTTACTGATCTCAATACGTTGATTAAACGATGAACCGTTATCGCCTTGAACCGTAGAGTCCACAACAGAAAAGTTTGGTGTGTGCTCAAGCCAGCTAATTTGGCCATTTTTATAATACTCTTTGCCTTTATCAAGAACACTTTCGCGAAAAAGCTTTTTTATAAAGCGTTCAGACAGGGGAAACTGAGTTGCCTGCTCATTTTTTATTTCTTCAAAAATAGCCATTAAATCATTTTTTGATAAGTTAGCAGACATGTCACTCTAAGCATTAAATTTTAAAAATAATTCTGCCAGTATATGCCTTATGTGCGTGGAGCTAAAGCAATATTAACGTAATACAAACTGGTTGGAGCTGATAGGTTAGTAAAAAATCGGTTTATAACTAGGGCGTGTTGATCTTTGCGGATTGAAATTTGTTCAATCTAGGGGCGATTAAATCGCGGCGCGAGGTTTGTAACCTAGTGGGCTAAGTAAAAACCGAGTAACAAAGAGTTTATCGCCCCTAGGCAGAACCCGAAGGGCAGCGCATGTTTGGCATTTATGCTGCGTTATCGCCTATTTATGGGGAATAACCACACTTCATAGGCTCCGCCTTGCCTTAAAACCAAACATACTG
>NZ_PNCW01000360.1:0-298 GCF_005886985.1 Pseudoalteromonas sp. S3178
TTGGTTGACCCGGCTTGTGAAGTTGATAGTCATGCGAGTGCTCTAGCTGCGGGTGCCACCGATGTACTTGGTGCTGCAACCACGGTAAATACCTTATCGGAAGCAATTGATGGGTGCGCATTAACCATAGGCACGAGTGCACGTTCACGTACGTTGTCATGGCCAATGGTTGATCCTCGAGAATGTGCTGAGAAATTGGTTAAAGAATCAAATACTGGGCCTGTTGCTTTGGTGTTTGGTCGTGAAAATAGCGGTTTAACCAATGAAGAATTACAACTGTGTAATTTTCACGTATGTA
>NZ_PNCW01000361.1:0-386 GCF_005886985.1 Pseudoalteromonas sp. S3178
ACCGAGTTGCACCCAGTATTCAGGCTTGTTATAAAGCTTTACCATACGCTCAAGTACAGCAACAACATTGTCAGTTTGATTAAGTGAATAATACATAGCACGTTGCAGTACTAACCAGTTTTCTTTTGGCTGTTTGCCTTCGCTATCGCTTTGGGCAATCGCTAAATTAATATTATCAATGCCTTTTTGGTAATCTTTTAACTGATAATACGCTTGTGATTTAAGTACATAATAGGCATCAGTTTTAGGCTTGGTATTAATTGCATCCCACTTAGCTAAGAAATCAATTACCTTATTGTAATCACTGTTTGCCATTGCTAATTGCGCTAAGCTAAACGTAGTGCTGACACGTAATGTTTCTGGAATACCTTCTTCTGCTATCACCT
>NZ_PNCW01000362.1:0-253 GCF_005886985.1 Pseudoalteromonas sp. S3178
GTACAGTGTAAGCTTAAAGTCTCAGCCTTTTTACTCGCAGAAAATAATAAAGTACCAGTTGTAGTTGCAGCATCAGGGACGGCGAAGAAAGGTGCGAACTCGCAGCGCTTGCGGCCATAATCTTGATCAGGCAGGTAATAGCAAACGCGTTTGCTCGAGAGCGTTTTCAATAACCCTTTGACGTCTCGCTTTGTGACTAAATACTCATTTGAGCGCAGTCGCCCACGGGTCATAAAAAACTCCATAAGTGGAT
>NZ_PNCW01000363.1:0-322 GCF_005886985.1 Pseudoalteromonas sp. S3178
TTACCATTTTTAGTCAAATCGCCTGATATTGGGTTCCAACTATCACCTCGATCGTCTGAACGCCAAACCCGTTGTGATGCAAAATATAGTCGCTTGGCATCGTGACTGGATACATTAATAGGTACATCCCAGTTAAAGCGCTCAGCAGGCTCGCCCGGACGCGGTTGCGGTTTTATATAAACACCTTCACGGGTTTTTAGATCATGACGTGTTAAATTGCCTTGTTGCCACTGTGAATACATAATATCTGGATTACCCGGTTCTACCGCAGGTTGATGGCCGTCACCACCTAGCGTTAAAAACCAGTCTTTGTTTTTGATCC
>NZ_PNCW01000364.1:0-239 GCF_005886985.1 Pseudoalteromonas sp. S3178
AACGCCTAACTCTAGCAGCGTCTCGACTGCCTGCTGCCAGTTTGCAGCGGCGTCAAAAGCGCGATGAAAGGTGACAGAAAGGCCTAAGGATTTTGCCGTGGCAATAAGTGCTCTACAATGGTCAGCCGCTATCTTCTGATTGTCGTCGATAAAACCAAGCGCAATACCGGTTGCACCCGCGCAAGCAATGCCATCTATCCCTTTTTGTAACTGATATAGCATGGTGTCATCAATAGAAA
>NZ_PNCW01000365.1:0-318 GCF_005886985.1 Pseudoalteromonas sp. S3178
AGAGGCAAATGCCACATGCCCTGCATATGTGACGCAGTGTTACTTATCTGAGCTTGCACTCACATTACCGTATGATCTGTTAGATAAGAGTTGGGTCATTTATTTTAGTCAACTCATGCCAATCATACATGGTTCAAATCAGCAGTTTGACATCACGCATATTAATGGCGATCTGCATAAAATTAGCCCATCAGAGTCCTTTACAGGGTTTATTGCTGGGAAAGCGCATAAACTACGGTTTTATACTCAAAATTCACAGATCACCCGTTCTGAGTTTATGCCTAATTACCTACTATCAGACGCCAAGCATGCGTTGGC
>NZ_PNCW01000366.1:0-372 GCF_005886985.1 Pseudoalteromonas sp. S3178
AAAAAAGGCCTAGCCTGCCTATACAAAACCCGGCAAAGGCACGGTATATAAACCGGTTGGGTGTATTCAAATTAGGGTGTATAGGCTCGAAGCTCATTAGGGGCACTGAAATAACAGTTAAGCCCGGATATATGTCAGAGCAACGCTTTATTGCAAATGGGTCAAACGTCAAACAGTGGCAGCGACGAAATGAAAAAACGAGGTAGTTTATTCTACCCCGCCAGAGTTATTTTGTTTGACATACCGGGAGTGTCCATATATGTCACTTTTAGTCTTCATCTATTTTTGGTCTTATAGCGTATGTAGTCCATTTGATTTTACTAACTAAGCGATGTTTCAGATTGAAGGAGGCCTGTTTATTGATCTCAAACT
>NZ_PNCW01000367.1:0-329 GCF_005886985.1 Pseudoalteromonas sp. S3178
CTCAAATAAGCTTATTTTTGGATAACTGTTTTCAAAGTTCATTCTAATTTCCTAAAATATAGCAAGTTTGTGCAGCTAGATTAAGCCAGTACTCTTTATCTTAAAGCGTTTTGCTCTCTTGTGATTAGACTCTTTGATATTGAGATAAAATCCATGCTCAATGTATCCTGTATGACGACAGCAGACCATTCGATGCTACGAGCAACCACCAGCATTGCAATCGTAACTGAAAGATTCTGATGTATGACTGGATTGTCTAGTTGGTTTTAAACTAATAAAAGGACCAATTGCTACAAGATAATAGCCGGATTTGATAAACTCCTCCTTTT
>NZ_PNCW01000368.1:0-392 GCF_005886985.1 Pseudoalteromonas sp. S3178
ATAGTACCATCACGCTCAGCTTCTGGCACAAAGTAAGCGGGGCCGAGCACACCTTCAAGTGGATGACGCCAACGAATGAGTACTTCCACGCCCACTATCGATGGCACCTCTGCATTAACAAGAGGCTGATACACATTAAATAACTCATCATTTGCCAATGCTCTTAATATTTGTGTTTTACTGCTTAGCTGGCGCTTGTCATAACTGATCAATAACAACGTGAGGCCAACCCAAGAGGCGCAATACAACACACTCCAAAGTACTAGCCACAACCACCCTAGACTCACTAGTTGCTCATCATTTTTTGCAATGATTAAGCTCATCTGCGGCAAACTCGGAATAGCTGCAACGTACGCAAACTTTACCTTTGCATCATCAAAGAGTCCTTCTAC
>NZ_PNCW01000369.1:0-305 GCF_005886985.1 Pseudoalteromonas sp. S3178
ATACGAAAAAAGTAGGCCCGCAGCATCACTAGCAAGGCGTTCTGAAGAGGGGTGTGGTATGGTTATCAAAAGCTCTGATGCAGGTTTTTTAGCCATAATAAATAAGCCTCTTAGCGAGAGCTTTCGAGCATCTTGAATATAAATATATTGCTCATCTTGGCGAAGTAAAAAGTCAAGTTTCATAAGCATCGCTCGTACTTCTTTAAATACCTGAGGGCTTTGCCTATCTCTATTTAATAACCGTATTGCAGATTGAAACTGCTGTAAAGGTTGACCTTGTTGATATTGACTAATTTCGATTTGAT
>NZ_PNCW01000037.1:0-35392 GCF_005886985.1 Pseudoalteromonas sp. S3178
CCACTAGGTTACAAACCTCGCGCCGAGATTAAACCGCCCCTAGATTGAACAAATTCTAATCCTGAAAGGTCAACAGGCCCTAAAATAAGGCTAAAAAATTTGCATTGTTAAGGCGCTTTGTTTATTTTGGGCACTTATTTATTTTAAAGGTAATCCGCAGACCGAATGGATACTGAGATAGAACTGAAGTTTTTGGTATCAGATGCCGTAATTCCACTGATCCCCTCGTTAATTACTCAATTTGCAAAAACGGTTAATAATAAACCGTCACGCAGCTTACAAAACGCATACTACGATACACCAAGCCGTGAGTTAAGAGCGCTTGATATTGGCTTTAGAACCCGGTGTGCCGACAGCCAATGTGAGCAAACTATAAAGCTTGCAGGTGAAGTAGTCGGTGGTTTGCATCAGCGACCTGAGTATAATTTGCCTATTGATTCTAACCGCCCTAATTTAATGGCGTTTGATGCCTCTATTTGGCCGCACGGTATGCAAGTAAGTGCTATTTCTAAAAACTTGTATCCAATATTTAGTACTAACTTTATCCGCCGCACCTGGTTAATAGAAACCGAAAGTGGCGCTAAAATTGAAGTGGTACTTGATAAAGGCGAAATTGCAGCAGCAGGTAAAATTGAAATTATCAGCGAGCTTGAAATTGAATTGGTTGAAGGTAGCCGCAGTGAGCTATTTGCTTTAGCCGATAAGCTTGTTAGTCAAAACTGTATTCGCTTAGGTTTGTATTCTAAAGCGGCACGTGGTTATCGCCTTGCGGACGAAAATCCATTAATGCCCAGCAAATCTATTGGTTTTGTAAAATTACCAAATTCTGCGAGCCAAGAGAAAGCACTTATAGAAGCCATGAATTTTGGTATTCGTTTTGTGCAAAAACATGAGCAATGTTATTTCGATAAGCCAAGTTTAAAAACGCTCAAGCGTGTTACCGATGGCATTAGCTTAATTCGTCATACATTTTGGCTTTACGACGATATAGTTTCCAAAGAAAGCACCGATCATCTTCGTACAGAGCTTAAATGGCTTTTAAGTGAATTAGCATGGGTAGAAAATGCAATTCAACTTAAAACATACACGTCTAAACGCCATGCTTTTTATAAAAAAATTAATGCAGCGCCAGCACTTGCTCAAGTTATTGGTGATTTAAAAGAATTACAGCCAAGCATTGATGATATAAATGCACTGTTTCATAGCGCTCGATATAATCGCTTATTGTTATCGTTAACTACATGGTTAATAGACAAGCATTGGCGAAAAGATTGGGGGCAAGTTGAGCTTCAAGCAGCGGAGCAAAGCGTAGCGTCTATCGCTAAAAGACTTTTTAATAAAGACTGGAAAAACCTTCACGAATTATTACCTAAAGAAAAAATACTTGATGTAACTGCGTATTTAAACTTGCGAACCCAGCTTGAAAATAGCTTACTGAGTGGTAATTGTTTAGGCTCATTATTTGATAAAGAAGAGCGTTTAGAGTTTAGATTACCTTGGCTTGATATTTCTCATGGTATATATGAGCTAAGTACTCTTGAGTATCTAAAGCAGCTTTGTGCAGGGCAAGAGGACGAGCAATTAGCTAAAATTCAATCTTGGCTTGAGCAAAAATCTGAGTATTTAGTAAGTGCTATGGAGCAAAGCCGTTTAGCTTCATTTGATATAGAGCCTTACTGGCAATAATGAATAAGCACTTTTGTAAAATCATTAAATTACAAAAGTGCTTTTTATATATAGCGTTAGCAGTAAGTTTTAATATAAAAGCTGAAACATTATGGCACTTATATAAAAGCAAAAATGGCGTAAGCGTATACTACCAAAGCCATAGTAATAATACTTTTGAAGTAAAAGCGCAGATGAGCGTGGAAGATGTATCCACCAACGATTTTTTAGAGCTACTTAGCGATACCGATGCCGCACCCCAATGGCTCGAAAATGTATCTCTAGTAGAGGTTATTAAGCACATAAGCCCCCATGAAAACCTTGTATATAGCTACTTTGACTCCCCTTGGCCAGTAGCCAATAGAGATAGTATTACTTACTCTTGTTACTCAAAAATAAATGCTCAACAAAGTAAATTACTTATTGCGGCACGCCCTAATGCTCTTGCTGAAAAAGAAAATGCTGTAAGAGTACGTACATTAAATGCAACTTGGCTACTCACTCAGCAAGCGAGCGCTTTACATATTGAGTATCAAATATATGCGCTACCTAGTGGAGCTATTCCTACATGGCTTAATAATAAAGTGGGCCTAAAAAGTACCTACAAAACTTTAATTAATCTGCGAAATATACTTACCCAAAAAAGCTATGCCGCCACATTGCCTATTATAAAACCAGGAAAATGTAACTAAAGATGTGAGGTTGAATAATAATTTTATGGTGAGTTTAGTGTTCGTTAACTAAGCTATTAATTATAAGAAACTTAGTAACTATATTTAGGAGTGCTGATGAAGTTTGTAGTTACGTTATTATGTTTATTACATTGTTCATGCTTATTTGCCAAAGAATACACATTTGGTGTAGTGCCTCAGTATGAATCTCAAAAGCTAAATGCTATTTGGCAACCCTTGCTTGAGCAAGTATCTAAACAAGCAGGTATAAAAATTAGATTAGTAACCGTTGAGTCTATCCCAGTGTTTGAACAAGCGTTTGCTAATGGGGAGTACGACTTTGCATACATGAACCCATGGCACAGCGTAATTGCTTTTGAAAAACAGGGCTATTTACCTCTAATAAAAGACGCAAGCAGAAAGCTACAAGGTGTGTTAGTTGTTAACGAAAATAGTGGTATTGGTAATGTTAATGAATTAGAGGGCGCTGAAATTGCCTTTCCCGCGCCTAATGCATTAGGCGCATCTTTATTAATGCGTGCCGACTTAGCTTTACTTTATGGCTTAAAAATAAAACCAGTTTATGTACAAACTCACTCCTCTGTATATCTAAACGTTGCTCTTAACTCTACTAAAGCGGGTGGTGGGGTGCTAGGTACATTGAAGCAACAATCTAAAAGCTTACAAAGTAAGCTTAAAATTATTTATAAAACACGTGAAATAAGCCGCCATCCAATTGTTGGCCACCCTCGAGTAAAAGAGCAAGTACAGCTAAAAGTACAGCAGGCTATTTTACAAATAGGTAAAAACCCTAGCTACAAACATTTACTTGAGGGTATCCCTATTAATATTCCAGAAGCTGCTACTTTAGCTGAATATCAGCAGTTATCCCGTTGGGGATTACGTGAGTTTTATGTTGAAAATTAGAGGGTTTAGAAGTTTAAGGGCGCAAAGCTTTATTGTTGTATTGCTTTGTGGTTTGCTCATGGCCAGCCTATTTATTTTTTATGCATTGCCAGAGCAAGCTCGCTGGGTAAATGATGATTTATCAAAGTCGGCGCAGCTATCGCTTGTTCAGCTATCAACATCAATTACTACACCACTACTTACCAGACAATATGCAGAGTTATACGAAGAGCTAGACAGTCAACTGCAAATACACTCAAACTGGAAAGGCATTAAAATTATTGATGCGCAAACAGAAAACCAACTATACCCGCTTGATGATTGGATAGGTACTGCCAATAATGGCGATATGCTACTTACCCAGCAGGTTGAATTTTTAGATAAACCACTTGCCTATATTAGCTTAGTCGTTAATTTTAAAAACGAAATTGATCAGTCCTCAAAGCTCCATTACACGCTGATCTCTATACAATTAATGATTTTAGCTATTGTATTTATAGCTGTTGCCTGGCTTGTTGATTATAGGGTTACATCGCCACTTAGAGAGTTAAAGCAGTCATTTGCACGTTTAGCAAAAGGCGACTTTGATTGCCATATTGAAAAAAAGCAAAAAAATGAAGTGGGCAGTGTGATCAGTGCTTTTAATAATATGGTTAACGAAGTTGCGAGCAATCATCAAAAGCTAAACAGTTTACGTATTCAAGCTGAGTCAGCAAGTAAGGCGAAGTCTGATTTTATGGCCAGTATGAGCCACGAATTAAGAACACCGCTTAATGCTATTTTAGGGCTTGCACAGCTATATGAATATGATGAGCAAGCCAATAAAATACATAAGGAAAACGGTCAAAGCATTTATCAAGCAGGTGAGCATTTATTATTACTAATAGATGATGTACTTGATTTAACGGCAATAGAGTCGGGTAATATGCAGTTCACCTTTGATTATGCCCCATTAAAAAGCATTTTAGAGAGCTCCGTAGAGCTTGTTAGTGAGCTTGCCAAAGGCCAATCAATCTCAATCCATACTCAAGGCTTTGACGAGCTTGAAGGGTTAAGTATCTACGTAGACCAACGACGCTTTAAACAAGTTATGCTTAACTTGCTATCTAATGCCATAAAATATAATAAGCCTGATGGCAGTATTAATATTAACTGCAGGGTACTAAGTAATAAACAATGTGAAATAGACGTTGTGGATACCGGATGTGGTTTTGCACCAGGCGATATTAACCGGTTATTTAAACCTTTTGACCGCTTAGGAGCCGAAACCAGCAAGGTGCATGGCACCGGAATAGGCTTAGTGATAACTAAGCAATTAGTAGAGCGCATGCAAGGCGCGCTTAGAGCTGCGAGCGAACAAAACAAAGGATCGTGTTTTACTTTAACATTTAACTATTTTGAACAAGAAAATCAGCCTTTAGCAGATCATACACGTGAAGTAACAAAGCAAAACCTAAGCACAGTAAGCCTTCCTACGCTTGAAGTATTGGTCGCTGAGGATCAGGTTACTAATCAGCAAGTATTAAAGCAGCAGCTCACTATGTTAGGTGTAAGTTCAACCTTTGTAAGTAATGGAGAGCAAGCATGGCAAGCATTGCAAAACAGCTCGTTTGATATTTTATTAACAGATATTCAAATGCCTTTACTTGATGGGCTTGGGCTTGCTAAAAAAATACGTAATGATCGTCAATTTAATGAATTAGTTATAATAGCCATCACAGCTAACATTACTAAAAACAATATAGATAATTGTTATAATGCAGGTATGAATGGTTTTTTAACTAAACCTATTGAGCTTGTTAAGCTTAAATCTCTGCTCATGGAACACTCTCAAACCATGATGAATACACAGCCTCAGCAAAGCAAATTAGCAGGTGTAAAATCAAGCGCATTTGATCAATTAGATCTTCCTTTGCTTAGATCAATGCTAGGTGATGACCCGATGGTACATTGCATGGTGTTTAATGCTTTTTTACAAACTGCGGGTGAGCAGGTAAAGCTTGCAGGTGCATACGCTAAAAATAACAATTACACAGATTTAGCTTTTCAAGCTCACGCATTAAAATCGTCTTCTAAGTCAGTAGGGGCTATTAAATTAGCAGATATATGTCAAAAAATTGAATCACTTGCAGAGGGTAGTTCAGTTGATATTGAGCACATGCAAAACCTGGAAGTATCGTTTAACGAGGTGGTCACTCAACTTAAAAGCTATTGCTTAAGGTATGAAAAACAGACATAAAAAATGGCTCAATTTGAGCCATTTATTGCGTGCTATAAAAGCGTTTAATATTTAGCAGCTTGACCGTTTTTAGGAAGTGATTGTTCAATAAAACCACGTAGGTCGTTATTAGAGCTTTTTAAATCGGCATGGCGAAGGTACATCATATGGCCACTGCGATAACCTTTAAAGCTTAAACGGTTTTTCATTTTTCCGCTTGGGTCTAATTGCCACAGAGTATATTTTGCATCAAAGTAATTAGTAGCACCGTCATAATAACCTGATTGAATCATCACATTGAGGTATGGGTTTTGCGCCATAGCTAAACGTAAATTTTCACCGGTATTATTACCTGTTCTATCCCACGGGTGGACATTTCCAAACAGGTTATATTTTACATCTGTTTTATAGTTTAGTTCTTCACGTAAATAGTGATTAATTGCAGGAGTGAAAGAGTGTAACCAAGAAGTAAGCTCAGCCCAGTAATCAGGTGACTCACCAGCATCGCGCTTATCTATACCTAAATAACGAGAATCTAAACGGCCTACTGTTTGTCCTCTTTCACGTAATAGCTCTTTCCAAAAAAATTGAGTGGGAATATCTAAGTTATTTTGCTCAACAAATTTTTCTGATAAACCTGCATAGTGCGCCATTTTTTTAATAATACGACGTTTTTCCTCAGCTTCAATAAAGCCGCCTTTAGCGAGCGCAGGAATTAATTCATTGACTGTAAATTGTTCTACTTCAGGTAATAAGTCATCTAAGTCTTTAGCTTGTAGGTCTGCACTAAGTGCTTTGTGATACCAAGCAGTCGCGGCAAAGTAAGGCAAGCGATTAGCCGCTTTGATTGGGCCGTCGCGTTTTAAACCAATATCGGTTGGCGAAACTAATACAACCCCATTAATGTACATCCATTGGCTGTTTTGAAGCTCATGAGCAAGCCCTGATACGCGCGTAGTACCATAGCTTTCACCAATTAAAAATTTAGGAGAGCGCCAACGCTCAGCTCTATTTACAAATGTATTTAGCCACTCAGCTAAATATTTAATGTCGGCTTTTACGCCAAAAAACATTTCTTTTTGCTGAGTTTTTGATAAAAGCTCGCCTTTATCATTTTCTAGCACGCGTGAGTAGCCTGTATTTACAGGGTTTACATACACAATGTCGGCAATATCAAGAACAGAATAAGGGTTATCTTTTACGCCGTAGGGCTGAATAGGGTAGCCTTCGTCATCGATTTTTAACACTCTTGGGCCAGTATAGGCCAAGTGCATCCAAACAGAAGCCGAGCCTGGCCCACCGTTAAATGAAATAAGTAACGGACGACTTGCTTTATCGTCTACCTTATCGCGAGTGTAGTAAGTGTATTGTAGTGTAGCAACCGCATCGCCTTTATCATCCCACACTGGCTGTGTGCCTGTAGTTGCAGTGTATGAGAAGCGCTCGCCATTAATTTTGGCTTTATGCTGGGTAACAACTTTACTGTCTACGTCAATACGGCGTTGGTTATCTGCAAATGACGAGGTAGTTATAAATATGGCAATGATAGTTATTGGTAAACTTATAATACGACTAAGCTTCATGAAAGGTCCTTATTATTGTTGATACACCATTAAAAACATTAATGACATAAATAACAAAAGTATTGAGACAAGTGGCCGATAATACTGGTTAAGTAAAATATGCTCTTCACTCGGTTGAACAAATTGAGCATTGGAGGGTCTACACGCCCCAAAAGGACGTATAGTATACTTTCAAGGATTTACCGCTGTTTTCAATATTTAGATAACTGCCAAAATCGGTTATATTACACATCGCTTGTATTGATTTTGAATGCGAGCAATTCAAAAAAGTAAATGGATTCTGCTTTTTAGCATTTCATAGCACTCACACCGGATGTTTAAATTAAAGTTATTTAGTAACCAGGCTGAATAGTTTAAGTGTTGTATTTGTAGCACGGCTACAAATTTATTTAAGGTAAGAGAAGCTTTATGCAAAGAGTATTAGTGGTTGAAGACAGTAAAGTAGTTCAGCAGGTATTACGCCACTTAACTGCGCAGTATCTCGATGTGGCAGTTGATTTTGCTTGGTCTTTAGCTGAATGTGAAGCGTTTGTAGATAAACACGACTATACATTAGCATTGGTTGATTTAACCTTACCTGATGCTCCCAATGGTGAAGTTGCAAAGTACACTTTGTCTCATAAAATCCCCACTGTTGTGCTCACTTCGAAAATAGATGAATACAAGCGCCAGCAAATGCTAGAGCTAGGTGTGATCGATTACGTTATTAAAGATAACCGCGACTCATACCATTATGCCGTTAAATTGGTTGCACAGCTTTTAAGAAACCAAGGGTGCAAAGCCTTAATTGCAGATGATTCACTATTAAGTCGCTCGTTGATGAAGCAAATGCTTGAAAAGCAACTGTTTGATGTAACCGATGCACACGATGGGCAGCAAGCACTTGAAATATTAAAAGCAAACCCAGACATAAAACTGCTGATGACAGACTATGCAATGCCCTCAATGGATGGCTTTGAGCTGGTTAAAGCAGTACGTAACTTTAGAGGCCGCGATGATTTAGGGATTATTGGCCTATCTGGAGCTGGCAAACATGGTTTATCGGCGCGGTTTATTAAATATGGCGCAAATGACTTTTTAACAAAGCCATTTATGAACGAAGAGTTTCATTGTCGTGTTTTGCAAACTATGGAGCAGCTTTCTTTAATTGCTGACATTAAAGAGAGCGCGCACAGAGATCACCTTACGGGTTTATACAACCGACGTTATTTTTATCAGTATGCAGAAAAGCTACTAAAAAATAAAAACCAAAACAATACTCTCGCGTTACTCGATATCGACTTTTTCAAAAATATTAACGATACATTCGGCCATGAAGGGGGCGATCAGGCCTTAAAACAGGTGGGGGCGTTAATACGTACAACATTTGCTAAATTTACAGTAGCCCGTGTGGGTGGAGAAGAGTTTGCCATTATTTTACCTGAAATAGAGCTTTCACGAGGGCGTGAATACTTTGAAGCTTTCAGAAAGAAAATGGCGAATTATGATTTCTCAATCAGTGATAAAGCACTGAAAATTACGACCAGTATAGGCTTAGCTCACTTTCAAAATACAAGTTTAACTGATGCAATGCGCACAGCAGATAAAGCCTTGTACGAAGCTAAAAACAAAGGCAGAAATTGTGTTGTTTAGCACCTTTAAAGCCCCGACACCGGTGCAGCACTAAATGGTGCACCAATGTAGCTGAGTTGTAAAAAAAGCGCACCGTGTTGGTGCGTTTTTTTTGTTTTTAATTACTCATTTCTATTTAAGTTTATGAAACTTAATCATTTTTAATAGTGGCACAAAGGTTGGATTGTTTAAGCCAACAGGATAACAATAAAGAGTCCGAGGGGGCCGCTATGAAAATGATTAGTGCAATCATAAAACCATTTAAATTAGATGACGTGCGTGAAGCACTCGCTGATTTAGGAATTGAGGGGATGACAGTAGTTGATGTTAAGGGTTTTGGACGTCAACGAGGTCATACAGAGTTATATCGTGGTGCAGAATACCAAGTCGATTTTATTCCTAAGATCAAACTTGAAATTGCAACTCGTACTGAAAATTGCCAACGCGTTGTTGAAGCAATCACTAAAATTGCCTCAACAGGTAAAATTGGTGACGGCAAAATTTTCGTGTACGACTTAGATCAAATTGTTCGTATCCGTACAGGCGAACTTGATGAAGAAGCAATTTAAGGGGGCTGATTAATGGAAAACACAATTGTAGAACTCAAATTTTCACTCGATACCTTTTACTTTTTGATATCGGGAATATTAGTAATGTGGATGGCAGCAGGTTTTGCCATGTTAGAAGCGGGTTTAGTTCGCTCTAAAAATACCACTGAAATTTTAACGAAGAACGTGGCGCTGTACTCTATCGCATGTACCATGTTTTTATTAGTTGGCTACAACATTATGTATGTAGACAATGGCGAAGGCGGCATTATCCCTTCGATAGGCGCATTAATTGGCACAGAAGCGGCCGATGCTGACCATTCATTAGAATCTGACTTTTTCTTCCAAGTAGTATTTGTTGCAACGGCTATGTCGATTGTATCGGGTGCGGTTGCTGAACGTATGAAGTTATTTGCTTTCTTAGCATTTGCAGTTGTTTTAACTGGTTTTATTTACCCAATGGAAGGTTACTGGACATGGGGCGGCGGTTTCTTATCAGAAATGGGCTTTGTTGACTTTGCAGGCTCTGCAATTGTTCATGGTGCCGGTGCTGCAGCTGCTTTAGCGGGTGTAATACTGTTAGGTGCTCGTAAAGGTAAATACGGTAAAAACGGTGAAATTTACCCAATTCCAGGTTCTAACCTACCACTTGCTACATTAGGTACGTTTATTTTATGGATGGGTTGGTTTGGTTTTAACGGTGGTTCGCAATTACTTCTTTCAGATAAAGAAAATGCAACGGCTGTAGGTCAAATTTTACTTAATACTAACGCTGCTGCTGCAATGGGTGCAATTGCTGCACTGTTTGTATGTAAAGTGTTATGGGGTAAAGCTGATTTAACTATGGTACTAAACGGCGCATTAGCAGGTTTAGTGGTTATTACAGCAGACCCACTTTCACCATCTCCATTAATGGCTTGTTTACTAGGTATTTTAGGTGGTTCACTGGTTGTATTTAGCATTGTTGCTCTTGATAAAGCTAAAATTGATGACCCAGTGGGTGCAATCTCTGTACACGGTGTGTGTGGCGCGCTAGGTATTATGTTAGTACCTGTATCTAACGGCGATGCTAACTTTGTAACACAGCTTATTGGTTTAGTGACTATCTTAGCCTTTGTTTTTGTAGCTTCATTTATTGTATGGGCTATTTTAAAGCAAACTATGGGTATCCGCGTAACCGAAGAAGAAGAGTTAAGCGGTATGGACCAACACGATTGTGGTGTTGATGCTTACCCAGAATTTGTATCTGTTCGCAGTAACTAATTCAAAAAATTTATATCATTATGTGTTCTGCAAAGCCCTACCTCGGTAGGGCTTTTTTTCGTTTCAGGGAAGGTTAACTTTTCAGGTGTTAGGCTATACCCAATATGCTAAGCTCACACTCGTGAATAAACCTTGGAATAAATTACACTTAAATGGCTGATAACAAAAAAACACCCAGTAGTAAAACCACTCCTAAGCGTGCATCTAAAGCTACCAGCTCGCCGCGTAAAGCTAAATCAAAAACGACTAAAAAAACTTCAAACACTGTTGTTAAACGCTCATTTATGAGAAAAACATGGTCTATTTTTTGGAAATTGAGCTTAGCTGTTTTTATTGCTATGGCGATGTACTTTATTTATTTAGATTCAAAAACAACACGTATATTCGAAGGTAATAAATGGCAGTTACCAGCTCAAGTATACGCTCGGTCTATGGAGTTTTACCCCGGGCAGTTTTTATCTAGCCAAGAGGTTGTATGGGAGCTTGAACGTCTCAATTATTCGTCAGTTAATAGACTAAGCCGCACAGGACAGTTTGTAAAAACAGCCGACAGTATAAAAATTTATCGCCGTGATTTTGAATTTTACGATGGTCTTGAAGAATCACATATTATTGAACTGCGTTTTGCAGGGCAAAAAGTAGCAACCATTAAAGATAAATTTGGTAGGCGCCTAAACAGTGCTCGCTTAGAGCCTGTGCAAATAGCACGAATAGGTAATGATTCAAAACAAGATAGAGAATTTGTACCGCTCGATAAATTCCCATCCATGCTGAAAGATACGCTACTGGTGGTAGAGGATCGTGATTTTTATCAACATCACGGTGTGTCGGTATTTTCTATTTTGCGTGCGCTTTATTCAAATATTAAAGCAGGGCGAACCGTTCAAGGTGGGAGTACCTTAACGCAGCAGCTTGCAAAAAATATATATCTTACGCGTGAACGCTCTTTAGTTCGCAAAATAAATGAAGCCTTTATAGCGCTTATTTTAGATTACCGTTATTCAAAAGATCAGATTTTAGAAGCTTACTTAAATGAGGTTTATTTAGGTCAATCTTATAACCAAGGTGTGCACGGCATGGGCCTTGCGTCTGAATTTTATTTTTCAAAACCAGTTGATGAACTAGAATACGATCAAATTGCATTGCTGGTGGCTATGGTTAAAGGGCCGTCTTACTACAATCCTCGTCGTTATAAAGAGCGCACTATGGAGCGCCGCGATTTAGTACTGCGCTTAATGGTTGAAAACAAACTTTTAAGTACTAAAGAGTACCGTGCATCGCTCAAACGCCCAATTGATATTGCGCCGATGAAAGCAAGCTTACAAAAATCTTACCCTGGTTATTTAGAACTCGTTAACAGAGAGCTCAACAAGCTATTGCCTGATCAGCAAACCCTAGACGCGGGTGTACGTGTATTTACTTATTTTGACTTGCAAAAGCAAACTGCAATGGAAGAATCGATTCAAAAAAGTTTGCCGTATTTAGAAAAACGCCCAAATACGAAAGAGCTTGAAGCGGCGATGATTTCAGTAAACGTCGAAAAAGGCGGTGTATCAGCTTTAGTTGCAGGGCGCGATGTACGTTACTCAGGTTTTAACCGAGTATTAGATACTAAGCGTAATATAGGTTCATTGGTTAAACCTGCCGTTTATTTAACGGCATTACAGCTACCGCATTATAATTTAGCAACTCTGCTGGATGACTCCCCAGTACAAGTAACTAATGAGCAAGGTAAAATATGGCAACCAGAGAACTTTGATCACCAATATCGCGGCGCAATGCCGCTCTATAAAGCATTTAGTAAAAGTATAAATATTCCTGCTGTTAATTTAGGTCTTGATGTTGGGGTTGATAAGGTAGCAAATACCCTTAGAGACCTTGGTGCAAAAGGGCGAATTGGCGAGTACCCATCGTTATTACTCGGCGCTTTAGAAATGTCGAGCTTTGAAGTGGCTCAGCTTTATACAACAATAGCTGGTGATGGTAAGTACAAAGAGCTTACTGCAATTTCAGCCTTAACTGACTCTGTAGGTAAAGTACTTTATAAACATGAGGTAAAAGCGGAGCCTCGTTTTGATACTGCAGCAATGTATATGACTAAATATGCGATGAAGCGAGTAACTAAAGACGGCACTGCAAAACGCTTAAATTTACACTTTCCATCAATTCAGTTAGCAGGTAAAACTGGCACTAGTAATGATTTGCGTGATAGCTGGTTTGCAGGGTTTGATCAAAATACAGTTACGGTAGCGTGGCTAGGCCGGGATGATAACAAGAGTACAGGTTTAACAGGCAGTGTAGGGGCACTAGAAGCGTATATTCGTTATTTAAAACCTCTTAACCCGCAAGCAATAGCAGATACACGACCACCTTCAATACGCTGGGCATTTGTGAATGAACAAACCGCTAAACAAGCCCCTCCAGGGTGTGGCAAGGTCATTCAGTTACCATTGAGAGCCAGTGAGTTTGAACCAAGACCGCAATGTATACGCTAGCTTATAAAGCTATATAAAATATTAAAGCCGCTGTTTAGCGGCTTTTTTATGGGGTATTAATTAGATTAAGATTTAAAAAACTGCATTGATTTAGTTAAGTCATCAGATAGCTGACTGAGTTGCTGTGCGTCTTGCAGTGTAGATTGCGCAGAGAGAAGAGTTTGATCTGCTAAGTTACTTACTTCTTGCGAATCGCTTAATGCTTGTGTGGTTGCGTTAGATTGCTCTTTAACGCGAAGCGCTATTTCCTCGCCTTGGTGTTTTATATCACCCATGCTTTGCTCTGCACTTTGTAAAACATCGTTTGTTTCGGTGGCGGCTTTTACCGATTGTTCCATCTTCTGGACACTTGAGCGCATTTTTTGTTGTGTATCGTCAGAAGCTTGTTGGAGTGAGCTAATAATTAGGTGAATTTCTTGCGTTTGGGTTTGTGTACGCTGTGCAAGGGTTCTTACTTCATCAGCTACCACGGCAAAACCACGCCCATGTTCACCGGCTCTTGCGGCCTCTATTGCTGCGTTTAGGGCTAATAAATTAGTTTGATCGGCTATTTCGCTAATGCCTTTACTTACTTTACTAATTTCTTGGCTGTCTTGAGCGAGTCTATCTAAGGCTTGTTGGCTTTCGGTAAACTCAACTTGAAGGTCTTGCATGTATTTGGCTAGTTCCATGGTGTTGTTAGAGCCTTGCTTTACATGCTGCGCTGCATCTTGTGCTGTTAACATTGCTTGATTAGCAGAGTCTTCAACACTTAGCGCACTTTGCTCCATATTACTCAATGCATCATGAATCGCGTTTACGCGTACTTGCTGCTTTTCAACATCGTTACTCGTTTGGCTACTTGCCTGTGAAAGCGATTTAGTGGCGCCACATAGTTCCACAGTACTTGCTTTTACATTCACTAAAAGTTTTGAAAAGGCATTAAGGAGTGCATTATATCGTGCTGCAATAATATCCATTTCATCATTAGTACTTGAGTTGATAACAGCATTTAAGTCGCCATTTGCTGCTCTTTGCGCAGCTTCGGCAAAGCGATTAATAGTATCGACCACTGCAAAGTAAAAACCTATCATCAAGTAAAACGCAAAGAGTAAACTTACGACAGATGCTGCTAGTACAAGGTTTCTGATCCATTGTTGTGTTTGAAGTTTATTTTCAATAAGGGTTTCAAGGGTAGGAATACTTTTATCAACAAGTTTGCTAATACTGTTGTGCACTTGGTTTGTTAATTGAGTGAATTCGGCTTGCGTTAGCTGTATATCGTCAGGCTCAAGTAGTTTTTTATCAATAGCTGTTTTGAATGCCTCAACTGCACTGTGTAAATTAGTGAGTGAGGGCGTTAGTGCTTTATTAACCGATTTATCTGCATTCGTTGCCACACTCAATATTTTATCAAGCTGCAGCTCGTATAAAGGTAAAGATTTACTTAAATTAGAAAGGGCGATAAACGTATCTGGCGTAAAGCGATTACTCGCCAATACCGTATTTGCACTTTGTGCTGTCGCATTTATTTGCATTATAAGTGCAGGAATTGGTGTTACTAAGGAGCGATTTACATAGGCACTTGCAAGTTGGTTATCAAGCGCTAAGTTAGATTGAATAGATACAAGTGCAAGTACTTCATCAGCTTGGTCGTTATTTATGTTAAAGCCTAGGGCGCGGGCTACTTTAATACTTTTACTGGTATCGCCTTGCATCTGATTTGAAAGTATTGCTCTGTAGCCTTTTAAGCCTTGTTGCTGCATTTTTGAAACGGCAATACTTTCACTTAATAACGACACTAAAAAAAATAGGCTTAAGGCAAGAGGTAGTAATAGTATTCCAAACATCAGGCTTATTTTTGTTTTATATTTTAAATTTGCCATAAGCTGAATTGCAGGGGAGGCAAATTGGCGTAATCCTGACATAAGACTCTCTTATTTTTTGTAAAGTGGGATGAAGATATATAGACCTTGTTACGTTTAATTATCATTCATTTATATTACTTTACAAATAAAAAAAGCCCTTTCGGGCTTTTTTCAATCTTTAGTCTTAATATTATAGGTAAAACAAGCGTTTAATATTTATATTATCCTAAAGTTTAGCAAATGAGCGTTCAGCTGCTTCAATGGTTGCTTGTACTTCTT
This sequence comes from Pseudoalteromonas sp. S3178, assembly GCF_005886985.1. Taxonomy (NCBI): domain Bacteria; kingdom Pseudomonadati; phylum Pseudomonadota; class Gammaproteobacteria; order Alteromonadales; family Pseudoalteromonadaceae; genus Pseudoalteromonas; species Pseudoalteromonas sp. S3178. The sequence goes on from NZ_PNCW01000037.1 coordinate 15,087, forward strand.
GCTCTGTATGCGCTGCACACACAAAGCCTGCTTCAAATGCAGAAGGTGCTAGGTAAACACCTTCTTCAAGCATTAAGTGGAAAAAGCGCTTAAAGCGTTCTAAATCACATTCTGTTGCTTGCTGGTAAGTTGTCACTTTTTCAGCATCAGTGAAGAAAAAGCCATACATGCCGCCAGCATAGTTAGTTGTTAATGGAATACCCGCTTTTTTAGCGCCTGCTTCAAAGCCTTCACAAATTGCTTTAGAAATTGCTTCAAGCTTATCGTGTAAGCCAGGCTCACTTAATAGCTCAAGTGATTTTAAACCAGCAGCCATTGCAATAGGGTTACCAGAAAGAGTACCCGCCTGGTAAACTGGGCCTACCGGCGCAATGTAATCCATTATTTCAGTTTTACCGCCAAATGCGCCCACAGGCATGCCGCCGCCAATGACTTTACCTAAACATGTTAAGTCAGGTTTTATGTTGTAATACGCTTGTGCGCCACCTAATGCAACACGAAAGCCCGTCATTACTTCGTCAAAAATAAGCACTGACTTGTATTCATCACATACTGCGCGTAGGCCTTCTAAAAAACCCTCAACAGGTGGAATACAGTTCATGTTACCCGCTACTGGCTCAACAATAATACAGGCAATTTCGTCTGCGTATTTCTCAAAAATAGCTTTTACTTCATCAAGGTTATTAAACGATACTGTTAGTGTGTGCTTAGCAAAGTCTTCAGGAATACCTGGTGAATTTGGCACGCCCATTGTTAAAGCACCTGAGCCCGCTTTTACTAATAATGAGTCAGCATGGCCGTGGTAACAACCTTCAAATTTTAGGATTTTGTCACGATTAGTAAAACCACGCGCTAAACGAATTGCGCTCATAGTGGCTTCGGTACCCGAGCTTACCATACGTACTTTTTCGATTGATGGGACAAGCTCTTTTACTTTTTCAGCCATTAAAATTTCAGCTTCGGTAGGTGCGCCGTAGCTTAAGCCGTTTTCTACAGCTTCGTGTACAGCTTGTTTTATAGCTGGGTGGTTGTGACCCATGATCATTGGGCCCCACGAACCTACATAATCGATATAACGGTTACCATCGGCATCAAAAGTGAAGGCACCTTCGGCTTTAGTGATAAATAGTGGCGTGCCACCTACACCGTTAAATGCACGTACAGGTGAATTTACGCCACCAGGAATTGAAGTTTGTGCACGATTAAATAAATCTTGGCTAATTGTCATGAAAAATCCTATAAATTGTCGCTTGGTAAAAGTGTTTAGCTGTCGCGTTTGCGGCTAAACCAAGGTACGTCTACTTCATATTGCTCGACTTTGTTTTCTACGCCGAGTGTTAAAGCAAACAGTGCCATACGAATTAATACGCCATTTTGTACTTGGCGGAATATTGCTAAATTGTCGTTACTATTTAAGTCGTTATCAAGCTCGTTAGCTTCTAAACGGCTATCACGTGGCAGCGGATGCATCAGTACAGAGTTTGGCTTACAGTGCGAATTATAAATAGATTGGCTTATTCTAAAACCACCACGGTATTTATTTGCTTCCTCTTGTGAAGGAAAACGCTCTTCTTGAATACGTGTTTGGTAAACAATATCGGCTGCTAGATTGCCTTCCATTTTGTTTACTAACTCAATTTTGTGGCCTGCATTTTCTACGGCATCTAAAATACTCGTTGGCATTTGCAAGCCGTCTGGTGCTACCATCGAAAACTTTACGTTTTTGTAATGGCACAATAGTTTTGATAATGAATGCACTGTACGGCCATATTTTAAATCGCCCACAAGGGCTATATGCATGCCATCAATATTTTGATCAAAGCGATTTAGCTCACGCTCAATAGTTAGTAAGTCGAGCAAGGCTTGAGTAGGGTGCTCGTTAGGGCCGTCACCACCATTAATTACTGGTACGGTACAACCGTCTGCAAATTCGCTTACAGAGCCTGCATCAGGGTGGCGCATAGCGACGGCATCAGCGTATGCTGAAATAACGCGAGCAGTGTCGTAAAGCGATTCACCTTTTGCAAGTGCAGAGCTTTGCATGCCGGTTGTTTCGCGTACACCACCACCAAGTAAGTTAAAGGCGGTGCCAAAACTTACGCGCGTACGCGTGCTTGGTTCAAAAAACAAATTCGCTAAAATAGCGCCTTCAAGCACTGTTGTTTGCTTTTGCTTTTTAGCATAAGGCTCCATTTTTTTTGCTACTGCAAAAATACGTTCAATGCAGTCTCTGTCTAGTTGATTTACCGACAGTATATGCTCACCTTGGAAACTTAACATGGGGTTATTCCTAATCAATCAAAAGGGCGCGATAATCCAAAAAAAAATGGGGCACGCAATCGCGCGTGTTATAACAAGTATTGTAAATTGCGGCGCAGTTTAACATGCACCGAAACGCTTATAAATTAGGTTTTATTACCGCAAGAGCAACAATAATAAGTAGCGCGATAACCGGGAGTTCGTTAAAAATACGATAAAACCGATCTGTTTTAGTATTTCTATCGTGTTTAAAGTCGCTTAGTAATTTAAAACAGTAACCATGATAAATATATAAAATGATAACGAGGGCTAGTTTATAGTGCAGCCACATGCTGTATCTAAACCACTCTCGGCCATATTCTACAATGGTGAGCACACCAAAAACGGCCGTTAAAATGGCAAATGGCGTTACAAAAAAGAGTAACCGACGCTCCATCACTTTAAGCATAGAGTTACAGGCTTTTTCTTCGCTCATTGCGTGGTACACAAATAGCCGTGGTAAATAAAAAATACCGGCAAACCAGGCAATCATAAAAAAAATGTGCAGTGTTTTATAAATTAATAAAGCGCTCATAAAATTCCTAACTGTTTAAAGTAAGCTGTTACGAATGGTTAAAATATTATTTATTTGATCCCAGCGTAATAAGCCCATGATTTGTTGGTTATCTAATAAGTTATAGACGTAAAGTGCACCGCTACGCTTGTCTTTTAAAATATCAAAGGCATCAGCTAGGGTTGCTTGGCTACTTATACCTTGCAGGCTAATGTAGTTAATATTTATGGTTTGGTCAGACATAAGCGTTAAATCGTACTCAGCAAGTCGGTAGCCATTTTCTTCATCAAACACTATTAGTGGTGTTTGGCTGTCCATAGCATCTAGAGTGTTTTTTATCTGTTCTTTGTCGTCTGAGTACAGCAGCTTAAAGTCTTCATCCATATCATCCATTATGCCTACTTTTTGAAGTGCTTCAGTAGCTGGGGATACATGATAGGGTAATCCCTGAAAATCCAATTGCTGTAAAAATATAGAGCGATTACCAAAAAATTGCAGGGCAGTTACATAAGCAGTCGTAATCACTATCATTGCTGGGACTATTATTTCTGGCGACGAGGTAAGTTCCATTACTGTCGTTAAAGCTGCAAGGGGAGCGTGCAGTGTCGCGGCTAATAAACCAGCCATACCTAAAACACCGTACGTACCAGCAATATCAGTACCTGGACTTATATATTGAGCTAAAAACGCCATTAGTGTACCAATGAGTACCCCAAGCCCAATTACTGGGCCAATTAAGCCGCCAGGAATACCCAAGCCAATAGCAAATAGTGTGGCCAATAATTTAGCGATTAAAATAGTCGTTAGCAGCTTTACGTTATCAGGAGATTCAACTGCAATGGTAATTGCACTCATACCAGAGCCCATAGCGTGAGGTACTGCGTAAGCTATTAAGCTCGCAATGCAACCTGCAATTAATAAACGAGGGAACATGCTTAAAGGTTTAAATGTTTTAATAATTAACATTAAGTTTTGATTAAAACTAAACGCAATAGCACCTAGGGCCATTCCGCATAAAATTAAGTATGGATAATGCCAGCCACTTAGCGGTGCTATTGTAATAAGCGCAAGCTCTGAGCCTTCGCCAAACACAAACTGTGTAGCTAGTGCGCCTGTTACGGCTGCTAACATAATAGGTACGAATATATGCACCTTATATTCACGAAGCACTACTTCCATAACAAATATAACAGCAGCAAGCGGGGTGTTAAATGAGGCCGCAATACCCGCAGCAACACCACAGCCGCTTAACGTACGCATAGCGTTATGGGGTAAATGAAGTTTATCGGCCAGTATACTCGCGCCAGTAGCACCCATGTGTACAGAGGGGCCTTCGCGGCCCACCGAAAAACCACTAATAAGTGCAAGCGCGCCACCAACAAATTGGTTTACTGTGTTGTATAGCGGCATTTGCCCGTAGTGACGTTTAATACGGTGAATAACAAACGGAATACCTAAACGGTAATGCTTAAAACCTGTAAGTGCTGCAAATGTGGCTATAAGTAGCGCTGCAATTAAAGGCATTAATACACGTTCAAGCGTAGGTAAGGTTGTAAAGTTGTCTGGGGTTTCTAAAAATAAGCTTTGAAAAAACAGAATAGTTAAGCGAAATAAAATGATAAAAAATGCGGCAATTAATCCGGCACTTACGCCTAATAGGCATAATTGTACGGATGTTTTTGGTTTTGCTAATCGACGCCTGAGCCGCTCAAGCCACATGCTGTATTCTCCGCCACATTTTTTCAGCGAACATTTTAGCAAAAGAGTTCAGCTAAGTCCTTGTGATTTTGAAATTTTTGTAACTTATATTAACAATTATTACTGTGTATGGTCTTACACTAAGCAAAAGCAAAATAGTTTTGAAATATACAAAAAATTTAGCTTGTTAAACTGTATAACTTAGATGAAAGAGTTGTTTTACTATACTTGATTAAAACACTCGGGTATTAGATAATCACGCCATTGCGATATTGAGGGTTTTAAAATGTCTGAAGAATTACCAATTAAGTTCAGCGATGCAGCTGCTGTACGTGTAAAACAGTTAATCGACGAAGAAGAAAATCCAGAGCTAAAACTACGTGTTTATGTAACAGGTGGTGGTTGTTCAGGTTTTCAATATGGTTTTACCTTTGATGAAAAAGCGAACCCTGGCGATTTAGAAATTGTTAAAAATGGTGTAACGCTGGTTATTGACCCTATGAGTATTCAGTACTTAGTAGATGGTGAAGTTGATTACACTGAAGGGTTAGAAGGCGCACGCTTTTTTGTATCTAACCCCAATGCAACAACAACCTGTGGTTGTGGTGCAAGCTTTAGCGTTTAATTAACTACACGCTTATATATTAAAGCCGCATTTGCGGCTTTTTTAATGCCTACAATTCACTCTGGCTGTATTCGGTGATTTGCATTATGAATACAAAAAAAGCCAGTACAAAAGCCGAAAAACCTAATATATACATGAACCCTTTTTTACCTTGTTTAATAGGTACGCCGTTTTGTCGTAGGAAAAAGTACCATCCTAAACACAGTACAATAGGTAATAAAAACAAAAGTCTGAACATTATTTAACCTTTATTAACGCTAATTATTGCTTAATCATAAACATGTAACGATAAAATTGTTATAAAAAATATTTTTATTTTTTTAATATAAAAAGTAAATTTATTAATATTTTTGCATACTTAGGGTTAATATTCAGCGTTTATAAATATTGGTTAGTGGTTAAATCTGTACCGAGTAAGTAATTAGTTATTTAACCAAAGTGTTAATAGTATATAATGTATCCAAGAATGAGACGGGCAAAATTTCATTCCTAATAAAAATATGTACCACGTTTGTAGCGTAGTGTTTTTGGCTATGTGGGTGGGAGTAGCAACAAGTGCTTTATAAAGCGATAGCTTGCTATTGAAGTAAAAATAAGTGCGGCTGCTTACTTGCCTACAGCTATTGATAGACTACTGCTTTAACGGGTAAGTCAAATCATCTAGTAGGAGATGTAAAATGATGGGCAAAACAGTTTCTTCTGAAGAAAATGCAAAGCTAACAAAGTGGCTTAAAAGTAAGCGCCACGAAAAAGGTCATACAATGCGAAGCCTAGCGCAAGTGCTTGGAACGCCTCACTCGTTTATCGGCAAAATTGAAAACCAAGAGCGCCGTTTAGATGTTATTGAGTTTGTTCGCTATTGTACTGCCTTAGAAGTTGATCCACATGAAGCTTTAAGCTTATTAAAAGTAGATTAACTGAATCATTGCTTAGTACACTTTAAGGGGCACTTGAAAGTGCTAAGCAATATGTTAATGCAGGGATGCATTAAATATTTTTATGATAATTCTTCTCAAGCTCGTACAATTTATGCCTAATAAGATATAAAAATATCAACGACGGTATAACCATTAAAGCTGTTAAAACAAAAAACAGCGCCCAATTTCCTAATAGCCAATCATCAATAACTACACCACTGTAACTAGAAAGCAGCGTGCGGCCTAAATTACCAAGTGAAGCTAATAATGCATAGTGTGTTGCACTAAAAGCACGATCGCACAGCATTGATATAAACGCGACCATAGCAACTAGTGACCAAGCCTGCGTAAAACCGTCAATCACAATGGCAAATGCATATAGCCCTAAATTTGGTCCTACAAGCGCAATAGCTGAAAATGCTAAATTAGAGGCCGCCATAGCAATGCCACTTATAAATAGCCCCTTAACAATGCCATATTTTTGATTAAACAAGCTGCCTACAAACGTAAAGGCGATGGTTAAAACTGCCGTGCCTACTTTCGAAAAAGTAGCTATATCACTATTGCTAAAACCTATTTCTTTATAAAAAACAATAGACATGCGCCCTAAGAACGCTTCGCCAATTTTAAATAAGAATATAAACGCCAGTAGCGCGAGGGCTGTTTTAACCCCATTTTTAGCAAAAAAGGTTTTAAATGGGTCTATTACTGTTACGCCAAGCCAAGCAATAACTTTGGTAAAGGGTGTTTGTTTTATATTGGCGAGTTTTTCTATGTAAACACGTTCAAGCTCTGCATGAACGGCTTCTCGGTTTGATTTTGGCTCTTTAGCAAATAGCACTCCGCTCATTAGAAGCAACATTACTGCGGCTAAAAAATAGTATACCTGTGGCCAATCTAAAGAGGGAATATCGGCCATATAAAAAGGAATGGCACCTAATAACGCGTAGCCTGTCCACCAACCTGATGTAGCCATGGCTGCAGCAGCAGTGGCTTTGTGCGATTCGTTTTCGTTTAGGGTATCTATTCTAAATGCATCAATGGCGATGTCTTGAGTCGCTGAGGCTACTGCGATTAGTAAACATATGCCCGCCGCAATTGCTAAATTAGCTTTTAAATCAAGGCCAGCTAACATCACAGTGCCAATGAACATAAAGCTTTGGCAAAATAGAATCCAACTGCGCCTTTGGCCTAACCATTTATATAAAAAGGGGAGTTTTGAGCGGTCTATTAGAGGTGACCATAAAAAGTTGATGCTGTAAGCGCCAAACACAATACCAAATAGGCCAATCATACTGCGGCTCAAGCCTTCATCTTTTAGCCATGCCGACATAACAGATCCAATTAAAACCCACGGGAAACCACTACTCATACCAAATATAAAAATATTGATTAAGCGCTTATCTTTAAAATAAGAAAAGTATTCGCTAACAGAGAGTGATTTGCTCATAAGGCCTTCATTGGCGGTTGGGTGCAACTTGGTTGCACCTCATTAATTATAATGGTACTTGCTCAAGCACTTTAATATTTAAAATAACAACAGGTTTTTTAGGCACAAAATCGTAACCAATTTTTTCATTAAAATCAGTTTCAACAGCCATAATTTTATCAAGAGTTTCGTAGCCTTCCATAACATTACCAAAAACTGCAAAACCCCAATCTTTGCCAGGGTTTAAGTGATCGTTATTGTCCATGTTAAAAAAGAACTGGCGAGTGCCTGAGTGAGGTTCGCGGTCTTGATACGCCATAGCAATGCTATACATATCGTTTTTCATGCCGTTACCACTTTCGTTGAATATAGGGTCGTTTTCGTGAAGACCGTCGTAATCTTTGTCATAGCCACCACCTTGAATAACAAAGTCACGGTCGTTTTCTACATCGCGCTCTATACGATGAAAAACACTCCCTTGGTAGCTTTTATCAGATACGTACGTTAAAAAGTTATTTACCGTAATAGGTGCTCTAGAGCGATCAAGTTCAACCACTATGCTGCCCATTGACGTGACAATTTCAACGCGCGGAAAAATGTTATCTTTTTGCACAAAGCGGCCTTCTTGGGCTGCATAGCTACTTACACTTACAAATAGGCTTAAGCAGATTAAAAAAAGTCGTTTCATAGTTAACCTTCTAAAAATTCTATTAATTCGGGGTCAGATACAATGCGGGTAATAATTTGTTCAGTCAACTTATTGAGCTGACCTTCAATTTTTGCACGTTCGTGGCTAAGTGGGCCTTCAAGATTTGCACTTCCTCGATATACCTTACTAAAATTGCTAGTAGAGCGGATCACACGTACGCCAAGCTCTATAGTCGCTTCGCTGGTATGGCTCATTAATTTTTCAGTTACAACGGCTTGCAGCGCATGAATGTCGACTTCAAAGCGCACTGTGGCTAAGTTAGATATACTTGCACCGTTTCGATTAAGGGCGCTATCTAAAACACTTTTAACTGAGTCAGTTATACCTTGGCTTGCAAAGGTTTTAGTTTTGTCAGATTCAATGAGTTTAAGTGTTGATGTATCGCCACGTAAATCAATGACACTAGTACTTAAGCTGCTATTTATAGTACTAATTTGGCCATTTTTATACACAGGGTTAAGTATTACTTGGCCTGGTTGCTTTGCGCAGCCAGCAAGTATAAGTAGTGCGCAGCACGTGACTATAGTGTGTGTTAATTTCATTTATAGCATTCCACTATTTTTAGTTGCACTTAAAACGACAAACTTTTTGTTTGAACCTAATAACTTACAGTTACCAAACATGCGGTTTAACTTGTCATGATAATCTAAATGACGATTACCAATAATACGCAGCTCACCACCTTCTTTTAGCGTGTCTTTTGCTTGTTTAAACATTTGCCAAGCTATGTGATCGGTAACAGCTTGAGCTTGATGAAATGGAGGATTACATAAAACCATATCCACACTGTCTCTTTCAAAACCGGTTAAACAGTCATTTTCAATAAATTCGCAGTTATCAAATTTATCACCTTGGTTAAGCTCTACATTTAACCTTGCAGACTCCACAGCCATGTATGACTCATCAACAAACGTAACCGATGCGTTAGGGCAACGAGATAGTGTCATTAAACCAACCACACCATTACCACAGCCTAAGTCAATAATGCTTTTAGCTTTGGGGGTTTGTGGCAAATAATTAAAAAAGAATCGCGCACCTATATCTAACGAATCACGCGAAAACACATTAGCATGGTTCGTTATATTAAATTCAGTGCCTTCAAGTTCCCACGTTACAGGGAAATCAGCCGCTTTATAACCACCTTTAGCAGTGCTTAATATTAGGCGTGACTTTTTAACCGCTAAACTTGTTTTCGTTTCACCAATATATTGCTCAAAAGCCTTTATTGTTGAATTATGAATTTCTTTTGTTTTACCTGCAGCAATAACAGGTGTACCTGGCGTTAGCACTTCGCTTAATTCACTAAGCTGAAACTGTAAAAATCCAACATTACGAGGAATTTTAATAAGTACTAAATCAACATCTTCTGGCAAAGCAGACAAGCTATCGAGCTGTGTAAATTCTGTTGTAGATAGTTTGTTTTCTTTTAAATTGTAAGCCGCAGCTTGGTGGCTAATATAAGAATCGTTAACTGAACAAACCGTTAATTGATTAAAATAACAAGCAAGCGCGCCAAAGCTATCATTCAAAATAAGCAAAGAGCGACATTCAGGGTGATGTTCGTTAACATAATTGATAAGGTACTCATCGGCAGAATCCCACGCTTGTAAACTGCGGTTTTTTTGATCCAAAGGGAAGCGTTCAAGAGTAAAGGTTTTATCGCCTAGCTGGGCTTGCGTCGTCATAATGGTTTGTTGATCAGTAATCTAATGTAGGTAAATTCTAACATGCAACGGCAAAACGCCAACCCCCAACAGTTACCAAATGGCTTTTCTTATCAAAGTAGGGCACTTAGTGCACAAAAAAGCCTCGATCTGTTTTATTATCTTCAAAAAAATTTACACTGGCAGCAACCGAATGTAACTGTTTACGGTAAAACAGGGCCTATCCCTCGGTTGCAATGTTTTATGAGTGATTTAAATATTGAATACGGCTATTCGCATAGTAAACAAATAGTAGAACCATGGAATGACATACTGTTAAATATGCGCAAACGCCTAGAGCGTCATTTAAATAAGCCGCTTAACTCGTTACTTGTTAATTATTACAGAGATGGGAACGATACAATGGGCTGGCATAGCGATGACGAAATAGAACTTGGCCCAGAGCCTACTATTGTTTGTATATCGCTTGGTGCTGAGCGCATATTAAAGCTCAAACAAAAAGCGACTAATAAAGTGACCGATTTAAAGCTTCATAGTGGCAGTTGTTTAGTGATGAGTGAACATAGTCAGCGCGATTATCAACACGCGATACCAAAGCAAACAACACTTGCACATCCACGAATTAGTTTAACTTATCGATTTATTGAGCACATTAAGCAAAAGCAATTTAGTTAGCTAAATTAAGTTGTTATAGTGAGTTAATAAACTAGCTAATAAAATGGTCTTTTATGTCTATGCAGCAACAAATTCAAGAAAAAATCAGCAGTGCTATCGCGTGTAAGCATTTAAATGTAATAAACGAAAGCCATATGCACAGCAAAGGCACTGAATCACACTTTAAAGTAATAGTAGTGAGTGAAGATTTTGCAGGTAAGCGTTTACTGCAGCGCCATCGCCAAATTAATGAAATATTACAAGATGAATTAGCGAATCATATACATGCACTCGCTATTCATACCTACACACCGGATGAATTTACAGAGCACGGCGGCGAAGCCCCTGACTCTCCTAATTGTTTAGGCGGCTCAAAGCTTGACTAAGAAAAATGTAAATTAATTATAATAAATAGGGTCTTTGGTCGGTATTTAACTGATCAGATCAGTGTTTTTAGTATTAGCCTTTAAACTAGCGCTAATTTTTATAGTAAAAGATATAGGATGATCAATGGTCATTAAGCCAAAAATTCGTGGATTTATCTGCACTAACGCACACCCAACAGGTTGTGCAGAGCATGTTCAAGAACAAATTAACTATGTAAAACAACAAGGCGCATTAAAAAGTGCACCAAAAAATGTACTAGTTATTGGCGCATCAACAGGCTACGGCTTGGCATCGCGTATTACAGCTGCGTTTGGTGGTGGTGCTAAAACATTAGGTATCTTCTTTGAAAAAGAGGGTACAGAGCGTAAAACAGGCTCTGCTGGATGGTATAATACAGCGGCATTCCAAAACGCTGCTGATGAAGCAGGCCTTTGGTCAAAAAATATTAATGGTGATGCGTTTTCTAACGAAATTAAGCAAAAAGCCATCGACACTATCAAAGCCGATTTAGGTAAAATAGACTGCATTATTTACAGCCTTGCATCACCTCGTCGTACTGATCCAAACACGGGTGAAGTGTTTTCTTCTACCCTTAAACCAATTGGCAATGCCGTTACTACTAAAAACCTAAATACATCAAAGCGTGAAATTGATGAAATTACGGTAGAAGCAGCAAACCAAGAAGATATCGACAACACTATTAAAGTAATGGGTGGTGAAGATTGGGAAATGTGGATTGACGCTTTAAAAGAGGCCGATGTACTTGCTGATAACTTTAAAACGACGGCTTATACTTATATTGGTAAAGAGTTAACGTGGCCAATTTACGGACACGCTACTATTGGTAAAGCAAAAGAAGACTTAGACCGTGCTACCGCTGCTATAAAAGCGTCAACTAAAGCGCTAAATGGTGAAGCGTATGTTTCATCATTGAATGCAGTAGTAACTCAAGCAAGTTCTGCTATTCCTATTATGCCTTTATATATTTCAGCTTTATTTAAAGTAATGAAAGCTGATGGCACTTACGAAGGAACTATTGAGCAAATTCACGCATTATTTAGTGAAAACCTTTATGGTGAAACGCCGCGCTTTGATGAGGGCGGTCACTTATTCCAAAACTACAAAGAGCTAGAGGACGATGTGCAAGCGCGTGTTCAAGCTGTATGGGATAGTGTAGATACAAGCTCAATTGATGAGCTAACTGACTATGTTGGTTACCATAACGAGTTTTTACGCTTATTTGGCTTTGGTTTTGACGGTGTTGATTACGATCAAGACGTTGACTCAGTTAAGCCAATCGCAAATATGGTTGATTAATCATACTTTGTAATTATAAAAAGTCGCATTCGCGGCTTTTTTTGTATGCGATGGTTTGTTAATTGAGCAGTTAAATAATGGACTATACTTGCTCAGGCTACCACTTTGGTCTAACTTGATTTTTATTAAAATCACTTAACAAAACCAAATAAGTGTTTCTGTCGTATAATTTTCATAAATACACTCGCATAGTCGTCCAAAATGATGTTAAAATCTGGGCAATATGTGATGAGTTTTACTACGTTGCTTGTTTGATAAACCGAGCAAGCTGCTCTTTTGCACCTTGATATAACTTGGAATAACTCAAATGGCGACGTGGTTGATACGATTTTTCAGTTTCTTTCCTTTAATGTAATGCAAGTGCGTATGATCAACATAAAAAAAGGTCTGGATTTACCCTTAGAGGGCGCGCCACAGCAAGTTATACATGACGGTTCTGCTGTCAAACGTGTAGCTGTGCTTGGCGAAGAGTTTATCGGTATGCGTCCAACCATGCATGTTCGTGTGGATGACCAAGTCAAAAAAGGCCAAGTTCTTTTTGAAGATAAAAAGAACCCAGGCGTCCTATTTACTGCTCCAGCTTCTGGCACAGTAAAAGAAATAAATCGTGGTGCTAAACGTGTGCTGCAATCTGTTGTTATTGAAGTAGCAGGCAGTGAGCAAATCACCTTTGACTCTTTCAGTGCAGATGAGCTTTCGAGCTTAGATCGTGAAAAAGCCAAAGAAGTACTTATCCAGTCAGGTCAGTGGACAGCACTTCGTGTTCGCCCATTTAGCAAAGTAGCGGCTGTGGATGAAAATCCTAGTTCTATTTTTGTGACCGCAATCGACACAAACCCACTAGCTGCAGATCCTGCAGTGATTATTGCCGAAAATGCAGCTGCATTTGAAGCGGGTCTTGCTGTTGTTTCGCGTTTGACCGATGGTAAAGTATTTGTGTGTAAAAAAGCAGGCAGCCAAGTTCCTAGCTCATCTATAGCTCAAGTAGAAGTACATGAGTTTGGTGGTGTGCATCCGGCTGGCCTCGTTGGCACTCATATCCATCATCTTGATGCTGTATCTGTTAGCAAAAAAGTATGGCACATTGGTTACCAAGACGTTATTGCGTTTGGTCACTTGTTCCTTACTGGTGAAATTAACACAGACCGTGTTATTTCGCTTGCAGGTCCTCGCGTTAAAAACCCACGTTTAGTGAAAACACAACTAGGTGCTTCATTGGATGACTTAGTAGCTGGTGAATTAGAAGACGGAGATAACCGCGTTATTTCTGGTTCTGTTTTATCGGGTTCTATTTCAAACGGTGTTCATGCATTCTTAGGTCGTTACCACGTTCAAGTATCTGTTTTACTTGAAGGTCGCGAAAAAGAATTGTTTGGCTGGATTGCACCAGGTAGTAATAAATTCTCTGTAACGCGTACATTCCTTTCTCACCTTGCACCGAGTCGTTTATTTAAAATGACAACGTCTACAGGTGGTTCAAAACGTGCCATGGTACCAATTGGTAGCTACGAGCGCGTGATGCCGTTAGATATTTTGCCAACGCTATTATTACGTGACTTAATCGCACGTGACTTAGATAGTGCAATTTCATTAGGCGCGCTTGAACTTGATGAAGAAGATTTAGCGTTATGTACCTTCGTTTGTCCAGGCAAATACGAGTATGGTTCTATCCTGCGCGATTGCTTAACTACGATCGAGAAGGAAGGCTAGAGAGATGGGTTTAAAAAAATATCTAGAAGATATCGAGCCGAATTTTGAAGCCGGTGGTAAATATGAAAAGTTCTATGCTCTGTACGAAGCAGCAGCAACAATTTTTTATACACCAGGCTATGTAAATAAAGGCGCGACACACGTACGCGACAACATCGACCTAAAACGCATGATGATTTTAGTGTGGATGGCGACGTTCCCAGCTATGTTTTTTGGTATGTTCAATATCGGTCATCAGGCCGCAGGTGCTTTAGCACAAGGTTTTGAACTAGCAAATTCTTGGCAGGTTGGTCTGTTCCAGTTATTTGGTGGTGAATTAACTGCTGAATCAGGCTGGGGCGCTAAAATGTTCTACGGAGCATGTTTCTTCTTACCTATCTACGCAGTAACATTTGCGGTAGGTGGTTTTTGGGAAGTTATATTTGCTTCAGTGCGTAAACATGAAATTAACGAAGGTTTCTTCGTAACGTCTGTTTTATTTGCACTAATACTGCCTGCAACAATTCCTTTATGGCAAGTTGCGTTAGGTATTACGTTTGGTGTTGTAATCGCTAAAGAAATCTTTGGTGGTACTGGCCGTAACTTCTTAAACCCTGCTTTAGCGGGCCGTGCATTTTTATTCTTCGCATACCCAGCCCAAATTTCAGGTGACACAGTATGGACAGCAGTAGATTCTTTCTCTGGTGCAACTATGCTAGGCCAAGCGTTTGCTGGCACACTTGATTATGCAAACATGGAATTATGGTGGAATGCGTTTTACGGTTTCATTCAAGGTTCTGTAGGTGAAACATCTACACTTGCATTATTAGTAGGTGGTTTGTTCTTAATATACGTTCGTATCGCTTCTTGGCGCATCGTACTAGGTGTATTCCTAGGGATGGTAGCAACTGCATTTTTATTAAATGCTGTTGGCTCAGAAAATAACCCAGTATTTGCAATGCCTTGGCATTGGCATTTAGTACTTGGTGGATTTGCGTTCGGTATGTTCTTTATGGCTACTGACCCTGTTTCTGCTGCATTTACCGATAAAGGTAAGTTCGCTTACGGCGCGCTTATTGGCTTTATGGTAGTTATGATCCGTGTTGTGAACCCTGCTTTCCCAGAAGGCATGATGCTAGCAATCTTATTTGCTAACTTATTCGCTCCATTGTTCGATCACTTTGTAGTGCAAGCTAATATCAAGCGGAGGTTGGCACGTAATGTCTAGTAATAACGAATCAATCGGCAAAACGTTAACGGTTGTTGTAGCACTATGTTTAGTGTGTGCAATCATTGTATCGTTTGCTTCTGTACAGCTTCGTCCTTTACAGCAAGCTAATAAAAACAAAGATATTCAAAGCAATATCTTAGCTGCTGCGGGCATCGATAAAGTTGAAAATGTGTTAGAAACATTTGACGCTAAAATCGAAGCACGTGTTGTAAATATGACTACGGGTGAGTTTGTAGATACAGACCCAACAATCTTCGATTTTGAAAAAAGCAAATATGATGCTGAATTAAGCGTTTCTCTTAAAGAGAAAGGCGTAACAGACATTGCTGGTATTCAACGTGTGACTAAAGAGTCGCCGGTGTATATCTCTAAAAAAGAAGATGGTTCAGTTGATGCAATCATTCTTCCTATCCAAGGCTACGGCTTATGGGGCTTAATGTATGGTTTTATCTCGCTTGAAAGCGATGGTGAAACTGTTAAAGGTATTATCTTTTACAAGCATAATGAAACCCCTGGTCTTGGTGGCGAAATTCAAAACCCACAGTGGACTGCAACATGGGAAGGCAAAGAACTGCCAATTCAAATTGTTAAAGGTACTGCAGGCGGTGATGAGCATAAGATCGATGGTCTTTCAGGTGCTACATTAACGTCTAACGGTGTTGACAATGCAGTTGACTTTTGGACTGGTGAAAATGGCTTTGGCCCTTTCCTTGCAAAAGTACGTAAAGGAGCATTGAAATAATGGCTGATACTAAAGAAATGAAGGCGGTCCTGTTTGGTCCGGTTTTAGCTAACAACCCAATCGCACTACAAGTACTTGGTATTTGTTCTGCGTTAGCGGTAACGTCTAGCTTAAAAAATGCGTTAATCATGTCAATCGCATTGACATTAGTAACTGCATTTTCGAGCTTCTTTATCTCGCTTATTCGTAACCAGATCCCATCATCTGTACGTATCATCGTACAAATGACAATTATTGCATCATTGGTAATCGTTGTTGACCAAGTATTACAAGCATTCTCTTACGCTACGGCAAAAGAGCTTTCTGTATTCGTTGGTCTAATTATTACTAACTGTATCGTAATGGGTCGTGCTGAAGCATACGCGATGAAATCGCCACCACTTATGTCATTCCTTGACGGTATTGGTAATGGCTTAGGCTACTCTGTAGTACTTCTTACTGTTGGCTTTATTCGTGAGCTATTTGGTAAGGGTTCACTATTCGGTGTTGATATTATCCCATTAGTACAAGATGGCGGTTGGTATCAGCCTATGGGTCTATTGATTTTACCACCGAGTGCATTCTTCATCATTGGTTTATTCATTTGGGTACTTCGTACCTTTAAGAAAGACCAAGTAGAAGCTAAAGCGTAAGGGGCAAACAGTGGAACATTATATTAGTTTATTTGTAAAAGCCGTTTTTATTGAGAACTTAGCGTTGTCATTCTTCTTAGGCATGTGTACTTTTTTAGCAGTATCTAAAAAAGTAACTACATCAATTGGCCTAGGTATAGCGGTTATAGTTGTATTAGGTATTTCAGTACCAGTTAACAACTTGGTTTACCATGCGGTACTTGCACCAGGCTCACTAGCTTGGTTAGGTTACCCAGATGCAGACCTTAGCTTTTTACGTTTCTTAACTTTCATCGGTGTTATTGCAGCACTTGTGCAAATTTTGGAAATGGCATTAGATAAGTTTTTCCCTGCACTATACAACGCATTAGGTATCTTCTTACCACTTATCACAGTTAACTGTGCAATATTTGGTGCGGTATCATTCATGGTTGAGCGTAACTATAACTTCGGCGAGTCTGTTGTTTATGGTATTGGCGCTGGTGTTGGTTGGGCGCTTGCAATTACTTTACTTGCAGGTATCCGTGAGAAAATGAAATATTCAGACGTGCCAGACGGCCTACGTGGTTTAGGTATTACCTTCATCACTGTTGGTTTAATGGGACTTGGCTTTATGTCATTCTCTGGTATTTCACTGTAAAGGTAGCGAGGATAAATCATGGATTATCAGATTTTCTTAGGCGTTGGTGTTTTCATCGCTATCGTTGTACTACTAGTTTTAGTGATCATTGGTGCTAAATCTAAGTTAGTTGCGAGCGGTGACATCATCATCAGCATTAATGGCGACCCAGACAAAGCCATTAAAACATCAGCAGGTAGCAAGCTTTTAGGCGCGCTATCTGAGTCAGGTATTTTCGTATCATCTGCATGTGGTGGCGGTGGCTCTTGTGGTCAGTGTCGTGTTCACATTAAAGAAGGTGGCGGCGATATCTTACCAACTGAACTTGATCACATTTCTAAAGGTGAAGCCCGTGAAGGCTGTCGTTTAGCGTGTCAGGTAAATGTTAAAAACGACATGGAAATTGAACTTGAAGAGTCAATTTTCGGTGTTAAGAAGTGGGATTGTGAAGTTATCTCTAACGATAACAAAGCAACGTTCATTAAAGAACTTAAGCTGCAAATTCCAGATGGCGAGTCAGTGCCTTTCCGTGCGGGTGGTTACATCCAAATCGAAGCACCTGCTCACCACGTTAAATACTCTGAATTTGAAATTCCTGAAGAGTATCGTGGCGATTGGAACCATTTTGGTTTCTTCGACCTGGAGTCAAAAGTAGACGAAGAGACTATTCGTGCTTACTCAATGGCTAACTACCCGGAAGAAGAAGGCATAATCATGCTTAACGTGCGTATCGCTACGCCTCCACCAAGAAACCTTAGCTTGCCGTGTGGTAAAATGTCATCGTATATTTGGTCACTAACAAAAGGCGACAAGGTAACTATTTCTGGTCCGTTTGGTGAGTTCTTCGCTAAAGAAACTGACGCAGAAATGATCTTTGTTGGTGGTGGTGCTGGTATGGCGCCAATGCGTTCACATATCTTTGACCAACTTAAACGTTTGAACTCTAAACGTAAGATGAGCTTTTGGTATGGTGCACGTTCTGAGCGTGAAATGTTCTACGTTGAAGATTTTGACGGCCTAGCGGCTGAAAACCCTAACTTCGTATGGCATACAGCACTTTCAGATCCACAGCCTGAAGATAACTGGGAAGGCTATACAGGCTTTATCCATAACGTGTTATTTGAGAACTATCTTAAAGATCACGAAGCGCCAGAAGATTGTGAGTACTACATGTGTGGTCCTCCAATGATGAACGCGGCAGTTATCACAATGCTTAAAGACTTAGGTGTAGAAGACGAAAATATCTTATTAGATGATTTCGGTGGCTAACACCATACCAAAACACATTCGTTTTGGTTAAAATACCAGCCTCGTTGCACTTAGTGTTACGAGGCTTTTTTTTATTCTTTATTTTATAAGTAGGCTTTCATGAATCGAGTGGGTGCATCTCAAAGCGTTATAGCTTTATTTTTTATTACATTGACTTTATTACTCACTGGTTGTGGCGAAAAGCCAACACCAGAAGGTGTTTTTTTAGAAGGTAGAACAATGGGCACTACTTATCATATTAAGTTTTATGATGAGCAAGCGCAGTTATCACCTAAAGCATTACAAGCACAAATAGACGACGTGCTAAAAAATGTAAACCAGTCAATGTCTACTTATATTGATGACTCTGAAATAAATACATTTAACAGGCTACCTGCTAATCAAGTTATGCCTATCAGTGAAGACTTTAGGGCTGTAATAAGTGAATCGGTTCGCATAGGTAAGTCAACTAAAACTCTCGATGTGACGATGGGCCCTTTAATAGATTTATGGGGCTTTGGACCTGATAAAAAGCCAACTAAGCGCCCAACTGATGAAGCACTTGCTGCAATGATTGAAAAAATTGGTGTAGATAAACTTAATCTTACAGAGCAGGGGCTGGCTAAAACTGTTGATGGATTGGAGCTGTCATTTTCAGCTACTGCTAAAGGCTATGGTATTGATAAAGTAGCGCAGCTATTAGAAAGTCACAGTATTACTAATTATATGGTTGAGATTGGCGGTGAGCTTCGCATTGGCGGCGAAAAGCCTAATAATCAAGATTGGAAAATTGCAATTGAGCAACCTGATGCCAAGCCAGGTGAGCGAAAGGTGCACCGTGTTTTATCGCCTGGCACAAATGGTATTGCTACATCAGGTGATTATCGTATTTTTTATGAAATGGATGGCGAGATTTATACCCATTTAATTGATCCGGTAACGGGTATGCCAATTAAACACGATTTAGTCTCGGTTACTGTATTGCACCCAAGTGCAATGACTGCTGATGGGCTAGCGACAGCGCTTACTGTAATGGGCATGGATAAAGCACAAGCATATGCAGAGCAACATGATTTACCCGTTTATTTAATAGCTAAATCACAAGAAGGGCTAATAACGTATTCAAGCCCTGCATTTAAGCCATACTTGTAATATAATTAATCTTAATTTAGGTTGGTTTAAGCTTAGATTAATATTCTAACCTAAATTTTAGAATAGACTTTACTCGCATCTAAATTGTATTTTAGTGTATAATTTAGCAGCCGCTCAAGAATGCTTGAGCATAATTTATTGCTGATCAATAGGGGCTAAGCAATGTCACTTTTTCTTCTTACTTTTGGCTTACTAATTTTAATAGTTTCGGCGATGGCCGTTGGTATGATCGTGCAAAAGAAATCTATGGCGAGCAGCTGTGGTGGTCTAGGCTCTGTGGGTATTGATAAAGCCTGCGATTGTGATGACCCATGTGATAAACGTAAAAACCGCATGGCTAAAGAGCAAGCTTGGAAAGAAAATCAAATTATCTAAATTTGTAAAATAATCAATTTTATAAAAAGCGCTTTTAAAGCGCTTTTTTTGTGCCTGCTATTTGTGTATGTATTTAGCTTCTAAATAAACGCAACCTTAATGTATTAGACCAAAGTCTATAAGTTAGTTTTTTTCATCCATTAGGTTTATTTTTCTCGTTTGTCAAATTGGAGCTAACACTCTAAAGTTTAACCATAGACACAGAGCAAGGCTCTAGTCATAAGCTTGAGGCATAAGTTAGCCTCGCTTAAAAGAATCTTTATATTGTGTGTGAAGATGTTGTCAGTGTGAAAGGCAACTCAAGTTCGGTGGTGACTTAGCTTGAGTTGTTTTTATTCCCTACAATTGCCACGTAGTGTAAACCAAGAATCTTTATATTGTGTGTGAAGATGTTGTCAGTGTGAAAGGCAACTCAAGTTCGGTGGTG
>NZ_PNCW01000370.1:0-396 GCF_005886985.1 Pseudoalteromonas sp. S3178
CCAGGCACAATACCTGTCCGCAACAGTCCGGTAGTTGCTCCCGAACACTGTGCTGCGTCAGCACTAAAGTGACGCCGCTGTCGCTGAGCATATGCCTCAGCCGCGTTTGCGGGGAGTTGGGATCTAAAGGCACATAAGCGCCGCCAGCCTTGAGGATTGCCAAAATGGCAATCACCATGTCCACTGAACGTTCGACGCTAAGCCCCACTAAGGTATCCGGCTTCACCCCCTGTGCTTTCAGGTAATGGGCCAGCTGGTTGGCGCGGCGGTTTAACGTCTCATAACTGAGGCTTGTCTCTTCACAGACCAGGGCGGTTTTCTTTGGATGGGTATCGACCTGACGTTCAAATAATTCATGCAGACACAGCTCCGAGCGGTACTTAGCTGCGGTATCGT
>NZ_PNCW01000371.1:0-308 GCF_005886985.1 Pseudoalteromonas sp. S3178
CCATCTTTACTTGAGCTTTTATAAGAAGCGCCACCGCCAGAAATGTCTAAACCAACGCGATGTGTCTCGTTATTTTGTTCTGCAAAAGACGATAAACTTGTTGTGAGTAATGCAAGAGATAAAAGCGCTTTAATTTTCATAATCAATGTCCGTTGTGGTTAACTTGAGGACAGTATAAATAGAGGGGGTGTCAAGGTCTGTTGGGGGGCTGTCATAAAGTGTAAGAAGGCGTCGAATTCAGTTTGCTTTATTTTACAAATATAAATAGTTGTATTTGCTAAGTGCTTTTAGCTGTCTTAGGTTTTGCA
>NZ_PNCW01000372.1:0-214 GCF_005886985.1 Pseudoalteromonas sp. S3178
CGCCATCACTGAGTTATTAAACATGATGTTATCGGCTTGCTTTTCGCCATCAGAAGTCACTTGAATACAGCTGCTGTTTACCGCATTTTTCTTAACCAATAAGGCGTTGTAAATGCTGGCATTGAACTCATCGTCGAACTTGTAAGCTTGCGAAGGGTCATCATCTCGCACAGAATTGCCATCTGTGGTCACGATGGTGATGTTAGCAAGGGTC
>NZ_PNCW01000373.1:0-294 GCF_005886985.1 Pseudoalteromonas sp. S3178
CTTTGATCAAGCAAAAAACCACCAATTTCCTCCTTGGCATGCAATGGGCTGGTGATAATACATATTATGAAAAAGAAATGTTTCAGTACCGCATTCATAATGACCACTTTTGTTATTAGAAAAGCAGTGTGAAGTTTTCACACTGCTCATTCATATTAAAGTTACTTTTGTGTAATGGTTGTAGTATTGAAATCACCCACTTGAGTAACTGATACATCACCATTAAGTTGTGACATACCGCCTTCAACTAAGTTACCAGTACCTGTTTGGCTGATTGTTAGACTCAAATCATTA
>NZ_PNCW01000374.1:0-235 GCF_005886985.1 Pseudoalteromonas sp. S3178
TCATACCTGGAGCTCTAAGATTGACAATGGTCACGATAACGTTGATAGCTCCCATAATAGAGCTAATGCCCATTATATGGATCGCAAAAACAAAAAATGCTGTATTGTCATTGCTATACGTTGTAGATAGTGGCGCATAAAAAGTCCAACCGAAAGCAGGCCCGCCGCCTTCCAAAAATAACGACATCAGTAAAATTGCAAATGCAAAGGGTAGTATCCAAAAGCTCCAGTTATT
>NZ_PNCW01000375.1:0-328 GCF_005886985.1 Pseudoalteromonas sp. S3178
CTAACTGTAAACACTATCGCAACGTTCCAATTGCACCTATAATAAGTACAATTACAAGTTAGTTACAGGTGAAGTATCAAACATGTCTACATTCGTAAAAATAAAGGCTTTACGGCCTAGTCTGTCGAACAGCGAGGCTAAGCTCGCTGATTTTACATTAAATTCAAGTGCTAAAATTAGAGCGCTCTCATCTGTGGAACTTGCAAGAGCAGCCGGTGTTAGCCAATCTAGTGTTGTAAAGTTTGCACAAAAACTCGGGTATAAAGGCTTTCCAGCTTTTAAACTGGCGGTAGTCGATGATCTTAACT
This sequence comes from Pseudoalteromonas sp. S3178, assembly GCF_005886985.1. NCBI lineage: Bacteria > Pseudomonadati > Pseudomonadota > Gammaproteobacteria > Alteromonadales > Pseudoalteromonadaceae > Pseudoalteromonas > Pseudoalteromonas sp. S3178. The sequence goes on from NZ_PNCW01000375.1 coordinate 309, forward strand.
TACAAGTTCAACAACCACGA
>NZ_PNCW01000376.1:0-268 GCF_005886985.1 Pseudoalteromonas sp. S3178
GCCCAGGTGTTGGCCCAATAGGGCTTAAATCACACCTAGAAGAGTTTATGCCGAACCACAGCGTAATTAACGTGCCTGGTACCACTGAAGGCAATGGCGCAGTATCGGCAGCACCATACGGTTCAGCGGCCATTTTACCTATTTCATGGGCATACATCACGATGATGGGCTCTGAAGGCTTAAAGCAAGCAACTGAAATGGCGATTGTGAATGCCAACTACTTAACTGACAAGCTAAGTGAGCATTACCCAATTTTGTACCGTGGTCA
>NZ_PNCW01000377.1:0-255 GCF_005886985.1 Pseudoalteromonas sp. S3178
TGCAATTGGTGGTAGTACAAGCGGGGAATATTGCCCAAGGGCGATTGGATATTCAAGCACTTGAAACAAGTCATGGAGATGAAATCAGTGCGCTATCATCATCTATCAATGATATGCAAACGTCATTAACCACACTTGTCGGACAAATTAAGGCAGTAACCGGTGAAGTTGGCGATAGCAGTGCTACACTTGGCAAAATCAATGAGCAAGTTGCACAAGGGATCAATAAGCAGAAACTAAAAGCAGATCAAATTT
>NZ_PNCW01000378.1:0-335 GCF_005886985.1 Pseudoalteromonas sp. S3178
ATTTGGGTTTGTCTCCATCAATCGTGCAAAGTATTACAGATAAAGGTTACACTACACCGACGGCTATTCAAGAAAAAGGGATCCCTGCGGTATTGTCTGGCCAAGATGTAATGGCAGCAGCACAAACAGGTACCGGTAAAACCGCGGCGTTTACTCTGCCGCTTATTGAGCAATTATTAAAAGAAGATCGTCCCCGTTCAAACCAAGCGTTGGCCCTCGTTTTAGCACCAACACGTGAGCTTGCATTACAAATAGCAGAAAATGTCGAGGCCTACAGTCAAGGAACTCGGCTACGTTCTGCAGTGGTGTATGGTGGCGTAAAAATTAATCCTCAA
>NZ_PNCW01000379.1:0-478 GCF_005886985.1 Pseudoalteromonas sp. S3178
TGGCGCGTTTTGCAGGTAGCCCCCGAAAGCACATGCCCAAAGGTTTACCCTTTGAATTAAAGTCCTACTTAGAACTGGTAGAATTAACTGGCCGATGTATGCGGGCAGATAAGCGAGGCGCTATAAGCCCAATCAACTCACCAATTCTAGACAGACTCAACATCGCCCCAGAGAACTGGCAAAAACTCACCACGCAATTTACCAAAGTATTTCATGGCGCAGTAGGGCGACCGCAAAAGCTTGATAATTATTGTGCGAGCCTAGAAATAAAACGGCGCGCTAATTACAAGCAGTGTGAAAAGTTACTGGGTTAACTTTTATATCATCAAGGTAATCTCTAGATAACTAATGCACCATACATTGGCGGCTTAGCCGTGCCTTATTGTTGGGCATGCGTTCAGTTTTTCTCTCTCTTTGAGCTCATAGCACATGTAGTTAATTCAATTTGACTAACTAAGCGATATTTCAGGTTGATCAT